>JANNSS010000161.1:0-5104 GCA_031402955.1 Saprospiraceae bacterium | reverse complement strand
AGCCATCTCCAGGATGCAGATGCATGGTCCGATACTAACGATCCAAAAGCGGTGATTGGGTATGAAGCTTTGCGTGAAGTGTGGCAGGGATCAAGTCCCTATTCAACAGGCGATGCTTTAAAAGGCACCTGGGCTGCAACTAATCTTTCACTCTACAGCACCTCCTCTATCGGATACATGGGTTCGTTGATAGAAAAAACGAATGATGAGAAAATCCTGAAGCTGGATTTATTGAAGACTGATTTCTTCAATGATGCCGCCTATCCGTCCTATTTGCTTTATAATCCTTATACAACCTCCAGGACTGTTATGATCGAGGTGGGGCAAAATCAACGTGACATCTACGATGTGATTTCAGAAACTTTCATTGCACAAAATGTTTCCGGACAAATCAGCATTGATATTCCATCGGACCAGGCTATTTCGATAGTACTTGCTCCTGCAGGTGGTACGATCACCTATGAAAAAAATAAAATGCTGATTGATGGAGTGGTTGTTGATTTTATGCAGAACGGTCTTGCCTACAACGCCAAGCCAAGGATACAATCCTTTGCCACCGAAAATAACACTGTTGAAAAAAACAGCACCATCACGCTTTATGGAAAAGGGATCGATCAGGAGACCAAAGACCTGATCTATACTTTTTTATTACCTGACGATACTATATCAGGTCTTGAGAAAACAATAGAATGGACTGCTCCAAACGAAGAAGGAACCTTTGAGATCAAACTGATCATTGAAGATGAAGATCAGCAGACAGATACAGCCATCATCACCATTGATGTAGTGAGTGAAATTAACTATGCCCCTGAGATCATCGCTCTGACCGCTTCAAAAAATTATACCTCACCGGGTGGAACGATCACCATACACGCTCAGGTCACTGATGTCAACAATGATAACATCTCCTACAGCTGGACGGCAACACAAGGTGATATCATCGGATCTGATGATGTGATTGACTGGCTGGCACCAAACGAAGAAGGCATATTCACTATTCAATTAATGGTGTCAGATGGTCGTGGAGGAACTGCAACCACAAACATAAGATTACTTGTGCTGGACCCAGATCTGCATGTTGATGGAGACCTGATAGCATGGTACCCTTTTCAGGGTAGTGCACAGGACATCAGCGGCAACGCGCTACATGGCCAGGTATTCGGAGCGAAACTCACTGAAGATTCTCTTGGCAATTCTTCATCAGCCTATTTCTTTGATGGCTTCAATGACCATATCAAGGTGGCAAATCAACCAATATTGAATTTTACAGATCAAGTGACAGTCACTTGCTTTGCAAAACCAGAAATCATCGGCGACAAAGAGCGCTTCATACTCTCCCATGGTAGCTGGCAAAACCGATGGAAACTTTCCATCACACCGGATCGCAAAGTCCGATGGACGCTCAAAAATGCAAGCGGGCAGGTGAGAGATCTCGATAGTGAGACGGTACTGGACGCTAATACAAAAACATACCACATCGCTGCTTCGTATGATGGGAGATTCCTGATGTTGTACATCAATGGCAGGCTTGAAAGCTTTTCAGCATTCAGCGGTGAAATCAATGACAGTCCTGTTGATTTCGAAATCGGCCAGATCCTTCCGGATGACCAGATGTATAATTTCCGGGGAATACTGGATGAAGTAAAAATCTTCGACTACGCTTTACTACCGGATTCTGTAGCCGCGGAAAGCGGGATCATTACGACAGGTATAACTGATCCTGTTGTGAAGTCACTATTCAGTTTGAATCTGTATCCAAATCCTGCAAAGGAATTCATTACCCTGGATATCGAGGGTTTAGAAGATTTGCCGGGCGACAAATTCACAGCGCACATTATGGACAGTCAGGGAAAGATCGTCTGGCAAGAGTCATTTGCTGACATCACGAAAAGAAAAATAAACGTCTCTCAGCTTAGTAATGGCATATACATCATGCGCATTCGCCAGGGGGAGACCGCATGGACAGGAACATTTGTAATTGAAAATTAGCTTTAACAATATCACTAACAATAAAATCAATCCAATAATGAGAAGAATTTACTTATGGTTGTTGCCCGTCTGGCTGCTGTTTCATACAGCGTCTGTCGTGCAGGCACAACAAGTCGTAGCAAACTACGATTTCAACGGAAACGCAAAGGACGGATCCGCTTTTGATAATACTGCATCCATCTATGGTGCAGCACTCACTCAGGACCGTTTTGGGCAAGCTAACCAGGCTTTCCTTTTTGACGGAGCACAAAGTCATTTGCTGGCCAACAATGCACCACAGCTCCAATCGCCGACACTGTCTGTCAGCTTCTGGATCCGGGTAGATGAAATTCCAGCACAAGGTGAAGTGTATATTTTATCACATGGTGGTTGGCAGGAGCGCTGGAAAGTTTCCCTTCCATCCCACGGCAAGCCAATCTGGACAACACATGCAGCTACCTGTTGCTCTGACCTCGACTCTGGCAATCCCCTCGTCATCGGCGACTGGACACACCTGGTCATGATTCATGATGGAGCCAAAGAAAAAATCTATGTAGATGGTGTACTGGCTACTGAAAGGGATTATGCTGGTGACCTGGCTACAACGACCTATCCTTTGGGTATTGGGTATTCTCCAATTGACAACGATTATTATTTCAAAGGCGCGCTGGATGAAGTGACGATCTATGATGGTGCACTCAACGATGTAGATGTAGCCGCTCTCTATGCAGAGCAATCTACACCACCCGTAGTGGTCAGCAGCATAGTGGCTGCGTATTCATTTTCAGGAAACTACCTGGATGAATCTTCTTTTGATAATCACGGCACAGGCCGAGGTACAACATTTGTCACCGATCGTTTTGGATTTGGCGATAAGGCCGTTCGCTTCAATGGTACAGATGGTGGTGTGACCGCTTCTA
Source organism: Saprospiraceae bacterium (assembly GCA_031402955.1). Lineage (GTDB taxonomy): Bacteria > Bacteroidota > Bacteroidia > Chitinophagales > Saprospiraceae > Opimibacter. The sequence continues at coordinate 2,216 of JANNSS010000161.1, read as the reverse complement.
ATTCTTCACATCTCAATTCTGCCACAACCACCGTATCCTTCTGGGTAAATCCTACTTCTTTACCCGCTACAGGTGAGGCATATATTGCTTCTTTTGGTGGATGGCAGGAACGTTGGAAGGTTTCTTTACCAAGTCATGGTAAAATGGTGTGGACCACACATGCCACCTCTTGCTGCTCAGATCTTGATGCAGGTGGAGGTAATGAACTGGTTCCGGGCACATGGACACATGCCGTATTTGTGCATGATGGCACCATGGACAGGATCTTTATCAATGGTGAACTCGCTGCTGAAAAAGCTTCTGCAGGTGATCTGAACAGCACTACGCACCCGCTGGGCATCGGCTATGATCCGATTGATGTAGCAAATTATTTCGCCGGATCTGTTGATGAATTTCAAATCTACAACTACGCTTTATCCGATAGTGAAATTGGTGACTTATACGCTGAACAAAGTACCGCGGCCATCGATCCTGATCCATTGGTCCTCAATATACCTTTTGCAGGCGACTTGAAAGATGTCAGCCAATTTGCTAATCATGGCACATCAGATAATGCTGACCTAACCTACGACCGTTTCGGTTATCCGAATAATGCAATAGCTGTCAATCCAACTGACCAGGGTGCTGTCACCGTGCAGAATTCTGTTCAATACAATTCTGACTATGCCGCTGTTAGCTTCTGGGTAAAAATGAATGAACTTCCCGCTACCGGCGAAGTATACCTGATGTCTTTTGGCGGATGGCAGGAACGTTGGAAGCTATCCTTGCCTTCACACGGTAAAGTTGTCTTTACAACATACGCTACGACCTGCTGCTCAGATATGGATGCTGGTGCAGGAAATGAATTAGTACCTGGAGCATGGACACATGTTGTTGCGGTGCATGGTACGGTTCAGGATAAAATCTATATCAACGGTGTACTGGCTGCAGCAAAAAATGTTGGTGCGCCATTACATCATACGACACATCCCCTGGGCATCGGTTGGGACCCAATCGATAAAGGCAGCTATATCAATGGTGATATGGATGAGGTACAACTCTACAATACGGAGCTATCTGATCAGGAAGTTGCTAACTTGTATGCTGCACAAAGTGTTGCTCCGGTATTCCCTGGAGATCTCGTTGCAGACTATGCACTCAATGCAAATGCAAAGGATGATTCACCTTATCACAATACCGGCAGCATCGCCGGTGCTACCGCTTCAAGTGACCGGTTTGGAAGATCAAACCAAAGTATGAATTTTAACGGAGCAGCCGGCGTCACAGCTGATAATGCTCCACAGTTAAATTCACCTTTAGTTTCTGTCAGTTTCTGGGTTAATCCAAATACACTTCCTGCCAGTGGTGAAGCTTACTTGCTTTCATTTGGTGGATGGCAAGAGCGTTGGAAGATTTCCTTGCCAAGTCATGGTAAGGCCGTGTGGACTACACATGCTACTTCATGTTGTTCAGATCTGGATGCAGGTGGTGGTAACGAACTTGTACCGGGCACGTGGACACACATGGTCATGGTGCATGATGGTGTGAAAGATTATATCTATGTCAATGGTGTAGTTGCTAATTCTAAAGATTCTCCAGGCGATCTGAATACAACGGTACATCCGTTAGGCATTGGTTTTGATCCGATTGATGTGGCCAATTATTTTGATGGCGCATTGGATGATGTCCAATTGTATCAATCTGCTTTGACGGATGTTGAAGTGGCAGCACTCTATGCAGCACAATCTGCTGATCCAGGTGAAACGGATGTTACGGCTCCTGACGCGCCTACCGGCCTCGAAGGAACTGTTAACTTCACAACAGTTACACTCACCTGGCAACCATCCACCGATGGCGATTCAGGTATAGCAGGCTATAATGTATATCAGAACAGCACATTGGTGCAGACTACTGAAGAAACAACAGCATTCATCTCAGGTCTTACACCACTGACTTCTTATGAGTTTGGTGTATCTGCAGTTGATCTTGCAGGAAACGAATCTATTCCTTCATTTATCACATTGGTTTCAGGGATGGATGAAACACCTGATATCACAGCTCCGTCAACACCTGCAAACCTTGCCGTGTCTCCTGGAGCAAACTCAGCCGTATTCTCATGGAGACACGGCTAGGTTTGCAGGTGTTGAAGGAGGTGTGATGTCAGGTGTTTCATCCATCCCTGAAATGAGGGTGATGAATGAAGGAATGGATTCGTTTCCGGCAAGATCAACTGCAGA
>JANNSS010000160.1:0-45621 GCA_031402955.1 Saprospiraceae bacterium | reverse complement strand
GGATCAATGGTTACAGAGAATACAGGAATGGTCGAATAATCACAAATTTCATATGCTGCCTGGGCAGGAACAGGTGGGTTGATTGTCGGACAATTGCAGTTTGGCGCGACGATCATAAACGTATCCCTACACATACCGGATGCATTCAGGATTTCTATGGTCACATTCGTTCCTCCTGGTATGCCTGATACCATATCCTGACCGATGACATTATTCGTGACAGTACCTGCACTGGCTCCAATAGAGTCCGCAGAACTGGTAAAAAGTACGGAGTAGGTATTCAATGCAACATTGCATGGTGTGCCTGCAAGCGCAAAGTCAGGATAAGCCTGTAGGTTGATATCGATCGGCATCGTATCATAGCAGGTACCTGCTGTCGCGAGTAAGAATATGGTAACAGAATCTACAGGTAAGTAATATAGCGTATCCAATAATGTAGAGGTGTCAAGCGGAACGGTTGTATGGAATGTATAGGTAGCCATACTGTTTCCGAGATCAGTGATCTGAACATCATTCAGGACCACGATGGAACCGTCACATATTTCTACAGGTGGGATGGTATCAATGCGAGGGGAGGGGAGAATTGTAAAAGGTACCTGAATTGAATTTCTACAATAATCATCTTCAACCAGAGCCCACAGCTGAACGATATTATTCAGGTTGACCACATTTGGGTTAGGAATTTGATCACCGACGGTGAGCGGGTTTCCGTCATACCATACGACATCATAAAAGAGATTAATTTCACTGGCATATTGTGTGAGGTCTGTAGTAGTCGCAAATTCACTACAGATGGAAAAGTCAAAAGTATCGAGCTGGGGTAATGCATATACAGTGACACTGGCAGCTCCATCGAGAATGGCGGTGCAACTGTATTTATCATAAACATTGACTAATTCTATCGTAGCATACTGGCCGCCGAATGCAGCGGGTAGTGTAAGCTGATAAGTCAGCGGATTGAAAGCTGGTGCAGCAATCGTGTCGATGCAGATTACGATTTCACTGAATTCTTGTATAGGTACATCTGTAAATGTCCAGGTTGGAAATGAAGTAGCGGTCACGCTAAAATCCATTGTGAAGGGTGGCGTACCGCCGAAGACCTCGATCTCTGCATATACAGGTTCATCCGGGCATACATTGACGCATATCTCTGAATCACCGGAAATCGTTGCCTCCATCGAGTAATCACAAGGGTCAGAACAAAAGCCGGGAGATGGAATCAGGAAATCAAACAGACACGTACCTAGCGAAGTATTTTCCTCCGGTGGTTCCAGGTTTTCAATCGAAATAGTCAGGTCGGGGCCCATGGCTGAACCCGGAGAGAAACTGAATACAGTCGGTACACCAACTAATCCCGTTGTTGGGCTGATGGTTCCTGAAGAAATGGTTACGGCGTATTCGGTTCCGAAATTATTTCCATTGACCGTCATGGTGATTACGGTAAAGTCATCAAAGATGTTATTGGGTGTTCCGTTCTGATCACACGTGACTTCTATGATGGTTTGATCTGCATGCATAAAGATCACATCAATCGAGGCGGTATCTGGTGGGCAATAAGGATCTATGTATTTTTGGGTATAGATCCATTTGCCTTCCCCAAATTGACTGTACCAATACTGGCCAAAGGCTAAAGCCGGTGACCATACCCCGCCTGGTGCGCCCTGGAGCCAATGATTTAGCGGAAGAGGCCCAACATGGTCTTCGCAAACATAGATAACAGTATAAGACCCCGGATATCTATAGGGTACAGTATAGGTCGCTGTTCCCGTAAAGTGAGGGGGGAGCGGACATCCTCCAACTTCCGTGACCGAAATAAGTTCGTAGGTCGTGGTCATCGAAAGTGTCTCAAACTGAAAATGGAAGTTTTCGATTCCAAATAACTCAAAGGTGTCCGTTCCATTTGTATAGGTCACATCAAAGAAACCTGGCGTGGGTAATCCAAAAACCAACGGGAAGACAGAAGGAGCACAGCCATCGCAAAAAGTAGGACAGTATACGGACATGGTCATGAAATCAATGGGAAGATTGTATCCATTGGCGTAAACAGGCGCTGCGGCAACATAGGTTGCGCAATTTCCAAAAGCATTCCAATTCACTCCGTCGGTAACTCTCTTCATCCAGTTTAACTGATTTGCATTGGTCAGCGGGTTGGTATATTTATAATAATCAGATGAAGGACTTTCCATATGAAAACATGGAACTACATCAGGATGCAGGTTGGATTGATTGGAACTTCCATTAGCATTCCAGGAAGGAACGGTGTTGAACCCAAAGAGAATCTCACCATCATAAAGTGCATCATTTCCTCCTGCTCCCTGATTATCCCACGTACCTCCTTGCATAAAATAAATCTGGTCACCGCCTGGCTCAAGGTTGAAGGGCCCACCTGGAATATTGATCTGGCCAATGGTCCAGCCTGGTGAAAAGCCTGCGATGCTGTAAGCCCAGGTACCAGCATTATTAACCGCGTGAATGGTGATGACTGTTCCTGCTGCCACTGTTGCACCCGTTCTTGTAAGGTTTAGGGTGCCTTCTCCATCTCCCCATAAGCCTGCGGAACCGGTTTCCCAACCATTGTCTGTAATATCAATGGAGGTGCCTGGCGTGATATCCCTGAAGCAAACAAAACTAAATTCATCAGACTCGACAGGGAACCCACATCCCCCCATATCTGTGGCTACCCCCAGGACGGCGATATCACCTGGGTAGAGGACAGTCTGGGCCGAACCCGTGAAAGAGAGCATAAAAAATATAAAGAGGAAAAAAAAGTGGGGTGTAATTCTGAACATATGCAATTAATTATTAATATGTATATGGGTTGTTTTAAATCCAATACAATCAAATTTATATAAATCACTAAGGCAGACAGAGGAGAAAAGAGTAGCCTTGCCAGGTACATTGCCACTTCTTTTGCGAAATACCTTGACGAAAGGTAAGATAAAATAGAGATTTAATCGCTGCCTGCAGCATGAAATTTGCCCTGATAATCTTTGGCACTTAGTACTTTTGACAACCTGCCTTCAAAACATAGGGAAGGCTACAAGAATTAAAACGGGATTTTCTTCATTTTAACATACTGAGTATTCCTTTGCGTGCAAAGTCCAATATGGAGGATGGTAAAGTGTTAAACGCAGATCAAGCTCTCATGTGATGCCATATGCTTCTTTAACTGAAGTTTGGCCACCTTCGGATCGACATGGACGGTGTCATGTTCAAAATCAAGTTTGATGCGCCATTTCTGCATCGTCGCCGCGCCGATGATGGCTTCCTCACTGAGTCCGGGGACCACCAGGAACTCATCAGAAAGAAGCACCTCTTCCAGATAAAAATCAAGTGATACCCGCTCGCTGATTTCTATAAAATGTCCCTCGGCGGCTGTGGATACATTCCGTTTTCTACCTAGTTTAACAGGGATTTCCAATTGGTCCAGAAAATCAGGATTGATACAACTGAGGTTCGCACCACTGTCGAAGAGCGAATACAATCTCGTTTCACCCAGGGAGCCGACAAAGAGAATAGGGAGTTTGATAACAGACATCTGAAGTTGCTTTGTTGTAAATGTAGGGGTCTTTTTATCCGTTAGTCGTTTGTTTTACGTTTAATTACGGATAAATGTCAAGTCCCCTATACATCTGTCTGTGGTACCACCTCTTCCGTCTTTTTATGCAATGCTCTGTTGACGATATAGACACCTGCGAGTGTCACCAATGATCCGGTGATAATCAACACAGTCAGTGATTCGCCGGTAAATAAACTTCCTGCCAGCACCGCCACGATAGGATTGACATACGCGTATACAGAAACGATACCGGTAGGTAATTTTTGCAATGCATACAGATAAGCAAGGAATGCAATGATCGAACTCACGACAACCAGGAAAAAAATGGCAGACCAGGTATATAGTTTGATCTCCTTTAGTGGAATGACCTCCCCTGAAATTTGAGCGATGATGGTGATGACCAGTCCTGAAATCAACATCTGCCATCCAATGCTGTGATATGGATTGAAATCAAGTGCGAATTCCTTGGTGTAAATAGTTGCATATGCCCAGGACAGCGACGCAATCAGTCCCAGGGTTATACCGCCGAGGAAGGAGAAGTTAAATAACTCATGGAGGTGTTCATAAAAAACAATACAAACGCCGCTGAATCCGACCAGTATTCCGATCCATGCCAAAGGTGGTATTCTGTTTTTTCCCCTGACAGCCAAAATCACCACCAGCCAAAGCGGAAAGATAGCACCCATGATAGCGCTTAGTCCGGCAGTCGTCAGTTTGACTCCCAAGGTAGCCAGGCCATTACTAATCATAAAACTGAGAACAGAAAGGAAAAGGATGGGATACCATTCTTTTTTCCGGGGAAGCTTAGCCCCTTTAAACATAAAATAGAGGACGTATACAGACCCCGCAAGGATTTGCCTGATACCCACCATCTGAAAAGGAGGCATATACCGCACGGCCTCTTTGGTCCCCACCCAGGATACGCCCCAGACTAAACACACAAGGGCTAATGCGAAATATGCTTTACGTTCAGTTCCCATCACGAATTCAATACCCTTTCATCCTGGTGATCAGCGCACGGAATATCTCACCGATGTTCCCCTTTGGCGGTTCCCTGTTTTCTGTAAAGGTGGTGACGCCATTCATTTGCTTTACTTTAAAATTGAAGACAAGATCCCGCTGATCATGGATCGTGTCAGAAATGCCGCCATAACGTAAGTCACACAGGTAAGTCACGGAATCCGTGGGAAATGCAGCCAGGTATCCATCCGAAAACCACTCAAGTGTTTTGTATTCGGGCTGGTCTCCGAGGGCCAGCCGAATGGAATCATTTTTCGGGATGACATTGAGGTAGTGAAGGTTTGGATCGGTATCAAAGATGGAATATAGGCCTACATAATATTTTTCTTTGTCTTCCGCCACACACGCCCAGAGTAAATTGTTAAGGATTGTCGGACTGGTTCGGCTGCGTATCACTTCAATGTTCCGATGCGCCAGCGCTTTATCAAATACGCGGTCGACATGTAATTTATTGAGGAGCGTGAGCACCATATACAAGCTGCTGATGCCTATCCCTATCCAATTGACGATTGCCCTTCTTCTTGTATTTCTGAGGAGGGTAGATACGATGATCATGCAAATGAGAAAGGGTATCGTATAGAGCGGATCTACAACAGCTATATTATTGAAGGCTACCCGATAATCCGAGAAGGGCTGGAATATCTGCGTTCCAAATGCGGTACAGCAATCCAGCAACCAATGCGTCGCGAACGCCAGGAAAAACAACCAATACCATTCTTTGAAGGAAGCTTTAGGTTCTTCTAACTCTTTGACCATGTAATGGTGGTATAGCCGCATTAATAGAAACAATGCACCAAGGATACTGACGATCAGGAACCACCAAAGCGGATAGCCATCGTGGCTTAACAGGTAATTGATACCATAGGTGATGCCGCCGAGGATCACAATATTGAGAATAGTGATAAACGTTTTATAAACCCTGGTCTTATGAAATTTCGATTCATAAAGTTTGTAAATAAGTCCACCGAATAGAAATGGGGCGAACACCGAAAAAAAGATAGAATGACTGATGCCCCTGTGAAAGGCCAGCGCCTTGATATCATCCATGAATGGATTGGCCAGCACATCCAGGTCCGGGATGGTGCCACCGATGGCGCCCCAGATGATGGCACGGTTGCCGATTTTCCTTCCCAGCGCTATCTCTCCTACCGCGGCTCCTAATACGATTTGTGTGAGTGAATCCATGCGCTGCAAATGTAACTTAGTTACTCCAACCTTAGTCAGTATTCATTTTGACTGTTAATTTGAATATTTTGCACCTCAGACGCCTTGAACTTTTGATTGAAACAATTGGTTATCAAGGTCATCCTGATTAAATTCGATTGAGTTATGAAAATTTTCTTGTGTTTTCTTTGTCTGGTTCCAGGTATCATAGTTGGACAATCAAAGTCTGTCACCTGGCAGGATTTTTCCTTTGGGTCACCTGCACTGCATGTGAAAATGCCTGGCATACTCACCAAGCAACAAACAAAGCTCCCTCCACAGGCACAGGAGCATGTCAGCAACTATGAAGCCTATTATTTAAAAGATGATCCTAACGGGATAGTCATTACGGTCATGCATGCTTTGTATTCCAAGGTAGTAGCAGACGCAACAGGAGCGATCGAAGGAACAGTAGGCCAGTGGGAAGCTACCGGAACGAAAGTGGCGATTCTCAGTACAACCGATACTAAAATTTCAGGGCATAAGGCAGTTGCCCAAAGAGGTAAACTTATCATCGGTGGTCAGGAGCATGACTATATGGATGTCGTCGTAGTCAACGGCGCCAGACTCTGGCAGATCATTATCATGACCAAGGCCAACGATGCTTCGCTCAAATCTGTCATGCAAAGGATTACAGACTCCATTACCTTCTAGCCTGTAACCAACGCATAAAAACCTGTCATCAACGTATTTTCATAAATCGTCTGATCCACTGATCGTTCGCTGATGTAATCCTGGCAGTGTAAATTCCTTCTGCAAAAGCACCTACCGGCAAATGGATGATCTGACCCCTTTCTCCATTGGTGGTGACATCAAGTAATTCCCTGCCACTCATATCAAAGATCTCAATACGGATTGACGGATGATCCTGGCGTAATTGCACAAACAATTCACTTCCGACAGGATTAGGGTATATGGATGGTGGAGCTTCCGGAGGGAAAAGGGTAATTTGTTTCTGGATCTTAAGCTTACACTCTTCTGTAGGCGTCGTTCGATAAACGGTCATACACACTTCATATTCACCCGGTCCTGGAAAAGTATGGGTGACACTTTCATTGCCTTGGGTGGTCACCACTGTATTATTGTATAAAAACATCCAGATGACGCGGTCACATTCAGGGTCTAAATTTCCTTCTGGAGAAAAAATCACGGTGTTACCTCCTGGACTAAAATCACATGCAATTCCTTTATCGACCTCCTGGAAAAATTCAGGATCACATTCACATGGCTCTTCGGTATCATCGCAGTCAGGCAAAATCAACAATAACTTAAAGACACAACAGTTTTCATGTGATTCATTATGGCCAAGCGCATGCAGCGTGATAAATACACAAAGTGTGTCTCCTGGATTTCCCGGTGATCCAATTGTCAATGAAACAGGTCCATAGGTACCACCCGGCGGAAGTAATCCGGTATTGACGGTTTGGTTATACATTCCAAAAGCGGGATCCTCAAAAGAGAAATAGGCAGAACCAATCGTATAAGGTGTGTTGTTGAATAGGTGCCCTTCAACAACCCAGTTGCCACTCGTGTCGCAATAGATGACAGGATCAAAGTTTCCACAATCACTGCAGATGACCTCAATGGTATCTCTGCATACTACAGAATCACCATGCATCCACTTTATTTCTATTTCCGTCACCGGAGCCTCACCGTTTTCAATGCAGATGGTCGGCAAGGTGATATCACCAATGGGTATAAAAGGGTTGTCTGGATTTTCAGGATCAACAAAATTAAGAGAGGCCGTAATATCTGTCAATGATTCGGTCCACCAATAACTACCTAGTTCATTGTCAACCGTCATGGTACTGCCAGTCGTCAGGATGCACACGTCAATACCATCCAGTAAAAGGGAGTCGTAATAATTCACGAGCGTGATGTCATAACAGCAGGAATCTGTTTCCGTCTGCACTCTGACCACTTCAGCTACATACATACTATCGCATGGGCTGCATCCAGGTATCTGAATACAATACATGGTATCCAGCATGCAGCACAGTGCGGCTGAATCAACGGCCGGGTTGGTTTCATGCGCTGTCAGATTGTAGCAGAAAAATTGATTTGCAAAGTTGCCACCTGAAAGCGTAAACACGAAGGTGCTGCATTGACCAGGTAATATCGAATTGACCAGGCTGATGTTTCCCGGTGTCAGGATGATACCTGATGGTGAGAAAGTGGTGATGTCAACAAAGGAGATCGGATATGGATTATAGGCGGGATTGCAAAGTTCCATCTGATATATCACAATATCAAGATCACACCAGATAGAATCACTTGCCACATAGAGGCAGGGCGGTTCTGGATCACATTCAAGGTAAAGCGTGTCTTTGCACAAGACATTAAAACTGCTGTCAAACCATTGCACGATCAATTCTATCGGACTGGTGTTGATGTTGTTAAAACAGATATCAATAAAATCTAGAAGCGTATCCATGGGTATAGAATCCCCGGGTGTACTATTGACCAGCGTCACCGCATTGGAGGTTGTTGAAAAGACGGATAATTGCGGATCGACTGAAGCCAGGTCTACCGTGATGTCTGCATCCTGTGTCATGATTCGGATCGCGGATGCAGCACTGAGTGTATTAATATAAGACAATGACCAGCAACAACTATCCCCACTGGAAGGAACCGGCTCAGCTGTGACGGTAGTACTCGTATCCGTGCAACATTCTATCACCATGATGATCAGCGAGTCGGAGGTAGCACTGCATCCAAAACTATTGGTGCCAGTCAATGAGTAACTTCCGTTCATCATGACAACCAGCCATGACATAGTGGCCCCTGGTATGGGTACTCCATTTTTATTCCATTGGTACATGCTTAACCCCGGAGGGCCGCACAACGTATCATTCAGGCACATGGTGTAGCATCCTACAGGCACAAAACACAAATCAGGTAAAGGATGTATAACAATGGATGCAGATGAAGAACACCCGGTCGTCGTATCTACGGCAAGCACAGTATATGTCCCTGCTTGTGAAACAATGATACCTGTACCGGTAGCTCCGTTGCTCCAATAATAATTACAATAAGATAATATGGGAGACACTGAAAGTACTTTTGGTGTTCCAGCGCATGAGTCGCCTGACATCAGTACAACTGCTACAAGTGGGGCTGTGGCCAGACTGATCCACCAGGGTGCGGATATAGAACTACAGCCATTGGCATCGGTAATTTCTACAAATACAGTGTCCTGAAAATTATTTCCGCACACCATTAGCGTCGGCTGCATCTCACCGGGAATCGCATTCATCGATGCATCCAGCCATTGGTACATAAAATTAAAACCTGTATTGGCTTGTAATGTAATGCACATGCTGTCGCATATGTAATGACTTCCGCTAATCATGGCAAGCGGAGCAGCAATGACTGTAATATCCACAGAATCCGGCACGGCAGTGCAGCCATTGATATCAGTCACCGTCACGCCATATGTACCTGAAGTAGTCACCTGAATAATTTGTGTCGTGGCACCTGTATTCCATAGGTAGGAAGTAAATCCCGGATCAGCCGTAAGGGTCACCGTATCTCCCTGGCAAATAGTAGTCGAAGGGGCAATAGCGATGGTATCCACAACAGGAGTCGGATGAATCAGTATTGAACCATTGCCGGTAGCCGTACATCCGTTTGTATCCACGAGCATAAGTGATACAGGATAAGTCGCTCCTGAGAGATAAGCATGCGATGGATTAGAAGATCCGTTTGTACTGGCATCACCAAATGTCCAGAGCCAGGAAACGATGCCAAGCGTTGATACAGGGGTAAATAAGACAGCATCAGCCACGCAGGCTGGATTGGGGACCATGGAAAATGCAGGATTCGGATCTGCGGGAGCGATTATGTTTTTAGTAAACGTCGATTGACAGCCATTCACAGTAGTTACGGTCAGCGTCACTGTATAAGTGTTACCTGTGGTATATGTATGGCTCACGACAGAACTAGGACCGGAAGTGGAATTGAAGTCACCGAAGTTCCATGCATAATTCGAGATTACTTCTCCAGGAACATAGGTGCTGATGTCTGTAAATGTAAACGCACGGCACATATTTGTACATTTAAATTTTGCTACCACAGGTACAACCACTTGAGTTGTAGCAATCACTGTGCATTCTGTGGGAGGTGGCATTGTATTGGGTACTGTGGCGGAAAGACTCGCCAGGTAATATCCTGCACTCGAATAGGTATGTGTTGGATTCGAAAGCGGTCCGGTATATGAATTGCCTCCTGGATCTCCGAAATTCCAATACGCGGGTGTCGCATTCACATTATTTACTGTAAACGTCACGTCATTGCATATCGGCATATTATTTGTCGCCGTAATAGTCAGCGTGTAGGGGGCCGGAACGCAACTACCACCACCACCTGGCATACAAACGAGTTGCGTCACCGTAATGGTATTGCTTTGAGCCGTGCATCCTGTGGAATTATCTGTCACGATAACAAAGTATGCGAAGGTGCCAGCTGCATTATTATTATTGTGCACTAACGGATTGGACGTTCCAACAAGGGTGTTGTTGCAATACCACATGTAACTATAATTAGGATTGGTCAATGCATACAATGTCACCGTGCCTGGAGAGGGAGGCATGATACAAAGCGTCAATGGGTCTGCTGTTGAAATGGAGGCAACAGGGCCTGGTACATTGAATGCTTCATAACTATCGACAGCAGCACATCCGTTGGCATCTGTTGTCGTCACCGTATAGACACCCGCGCCTGAAATGGAGATCGTCTGCGTTGTCATCCCGTTTGACCACAAGTAGGAAAGAAATCCTGGACCTGCGTCAAGAGTTGCACTCACACTTGGGCACAGGATGCCGATCTGTGTGATCGTGGGTTGAACCGGTGCAGTTAATGTAATAACTTTTGTAACAGGCGTGGTGATCCCACATAAAGTAATATCACAGGTAATCGTTACGGAAGAAGGTGTGTTGTTCCACTGGATGTCAACACTGCTTGTACCCTGATTTAAAATGACACTCCCGGCTGATGGGGGATTGATACTCCAGAGGTAGGATGGGTTGGATGGCTGAGCCGGTGTTAACGTATAGGTGTCGACATCATTGATGCATCCGTTGGGTCCTGTGATCAGCAGCGGCCCGGTAAGCATTTTTTCTGTTACAGTCAATAGTATTGGTAATGAACTACAACCAGGCGGACTGATTTGAAACTGACTTAGAGACAGACTATATGGACCACTTGCATTCCATGTCACAGAGATGGGATTGCCCGTATAATTGGAAGGTGTACCGCCGGTTACTATCCATGTAAAACCTACGCCGGGTGTTGTGCTATAACCGGTGTAGGTATACGTATCACCAGGGCAAATGGAAACTTCGCCGACTATACTGTCCGGTGGTGGTACCTGGATAACCTGCACAGATGCATATAAAGTGTCATTGCAGAAAGGACTTGGAGCGTTTGGAAAACCAGACACAGTATAGAAACCTGAATTGGGCCATGTCACAGTGATGCTGTTTGGTCCGACAATCGGAAACGGTGAAATCAATGGCGTAATATTCCATGTGAATCCATTTGCAGCCGTTGTGTCAGTGGTAAATACAGTCATGTCACCAACACATGCTGTGGATGGGGTAGGCAATAATGCGTAATCTGGTTTGATATTTACTTTCAGTGATGACATCCCATGGCAGTCGCCTTCGCCATGTTCAGGAAGATTTTTCAAGAACTTACTGAAATAATCCACCATGATCATCCCCATCGGTCCATTGCCCCATTGGATGGTGATAGTGTTGGACATGGAGTCTGTTGAAACGATGGTACCTCCCATCACCGTCCAATTATATTTGACGCTCATCCATTTCGGAAGCGTATAGGTCGCAGATGCATTGGCACACACGACGGTTGGTCCGGTGATCACTGCATTTGAATCAATAATCGGCACCACCGCTGAGACAGGTTGAAGGCAATAATTACCTGCACAGTTGCTTAGTTGTAGTGTCACAACACCATAAGGGCCCTGGCCCCATGCCAGACAGATTGTATCATTTCCCTGTCCCGTGAATGTTACCGGTACATTATTAGCATCAACCACGGTCCAGGTATAGTTGCATCCTGTTGCAGTGGTCCAGTAACAGGAAGAATCTCCTTCGCAGAGTGTAGAAATCCATAGAATATCTGGGCCTTCAAGTTCATCAACAGTGATGTCAACAGAAACGGAGTCGGTGCAACAACACAACGGATTGCCATCCGGATCATAATTGGTCTGCATGACATAGAGGGTAACTGTAAATGTTCCGGGGGTTGTGTAGATATGCGTCGGCGAAAAAGCAGTTGAGTTATTTCCGTCACCAAAATCCCAATAAAAGCTTGTGCCACCGATGCTGTTGTTGATAAAACTTAGCGGTGAATTAAGGCAAACGTTTAAAGATAGCGGGGTAAATGCAGCGGTTGGCCCATTAAGGATATTAACGCAATACGTGTACGTCTGAACGTTTGTACCGTTAGTTACCATCAGGGTGATCATACCGCTACCTGAGTTGCCCCACGTGACATCGATTATTCCTGAATCCACGACAATAAAAGAGCCACCGGTGACTATCCAGTTATACGTATTCCCAAGTGTATGATTGATGTAGTACGTTGCAGTACTGTTTTCACATGCATTAAAAGTGACTTTTGGAAGTGGTCCTCCGGTTCCTCCTGTCTGTGGTTCCAGTTCAACGAGGCCGCAATCCGGTTTCGGGCACTTGACAGTGATGTCAATGAAACCGAATAAGCCCGGGAACATCGGGTATCCATAGCGAAGTACATAATGGCCACAACAGTCCGGAATAGTACCGGTGAAATGAAGGTCACCAGTGGGAGACAATTCAAAACACGATGAGGGGTCTATTAGTATCACAAAACATTGTGGAGGAAATTGACACAAGAGGTCGTTGAGTGTGACATTATACGTAAATGGCTGACCCGGCATGATGCACACAGTATCATTTGTAATATCTGACTGACCGGAACTCAGTTGAATGCAACCTAAATAAAGGATCGCGAGGAGTAGGATTTTTTTCATTGGTGGGCCGGGGTTTATAATTGAAAATTAGCGAAAGGATTGGTGTTCGAGTTGATCGTAGCAGCGGTGATCACGGTGGCAAATGCATTTCCACCCAGGACATTGAATGCATTAATGCCGTTACCTGAAGTGGTATTCCTGGTAATTTGGCATCCTCCGGCAACTTGTATATTGAAGCCATGATGTGCGTTTGCACTGCTTGTATTGTCATCAATTTTGCCGCCTGGATAGGTCGTACTGAACCCAGAATAGCCGTTGAGAGAGGATGTATTGGATTGCATGACGCAATCGTTGAGCCATTCAAAGCCGTGGTTACCGTTGCTTTTAGCCACATTGCCTGATGCCATGGTAGCGCTGAATAGGTAAAAGCCGTCGAAGGTGTTGTTGGCGGATGTATTCTGATGTACTGTCGATCCTGCTCCGCAAGAGAATCCATGGTTGTTGTTTTCTGATGCGTTGCACAGGCTGATGATGGTAGGGCCAGTCGTGCGAATGCCGTGTTGCGAATTGTCCCGTGCAGTACAATGTAAGAGGCTTGATCCTCCATCGGCTTCAATGCCGTCATTCAGATTATTAGCTGCAGTACAGTGTTGGAGTAAGGCACTTTCACCAAAATCAATACCGTCAAAGCCATTGTTTGCGGCCACCACAAAGGAAGCAATGTTATTATTGCCGGCGGCTATTCCGTCAAGACTATTGCTGATAATCTGAAGTCCTGTGAAACTGGAACCTGTGGCACTTACCGCTTTGATACCTTCTTTGCCCCAGCTGGTAACACTGCCATTGCGGATGACAATATTGGTAAAGGCAGCAGTGACTTCAATACCCTCAGACGTATTACCAACTGTCCCCCTGACCGCATATCCGTTGAGGTCGAGGGTAACATTCGATACGGAAATATTTATACCGACGGAGCCTGAAAGATCACTCGTGACATAATAGGATCCGGCAACAGAAATGTTATATGGTAAAGAGTCGATTGGAATTCTATCCTCCAGATGATTGTCACCGGGAGGTGCAGTCAGATAAATCCATTCCGGCACCTGTGGTGTACCTCGGTTGTAATAGAAGCCGGTGGAATTGTCGTTCTGGTATACTAACAATGCATTGGCAGGAAGTACGATTGCATTCCGCTGAGCCATTGTCATCCTTGGGATCAGTAGCCCTTTCCCTGTATCGGAGATATCCAGCATGGAAGAAGGGTCTGGAAGATTGGCAGAGGTGTTGATACTGACTTGACCATAGGATAAAAACAGGGTCAAAAAGAGCTGGGAGATTACTAAAAAGGATCGCATAACCTAGGGTTTTCTGGTTAAGGTAAAGGATAGCAAAAAGGACAAGGAACTGACTATGTTAGAGTAATGTACAAAAAGATGATCAAAGGATATAAAAAAAAGCCCGCCCGGATTATCCGGGCGGGCTTTTATTTTTAAAAGCTTTAAACAGGCGTCAGTTCCTGAAGAAAGTCTATTCCTTTGGTACGTTGTTTGGATTCAACAGATCATAGAACTGATCCAGTTTTGGCATGATGATGATCCGGGTGCGTCGGTTAGTGGAACGACCTTCTTTGGTATCATTGCTGGCCAGTGCACTGTATTCGCCTCGACCTGCTGCGATGAGACGGTTAGGATCAATTTTATAGGTATTCTGAAGTACACGAATCACGGATGTAGCGCGTTTGACGCTCAGATCCCAGTTGTCTTTCAAGCATTCGCTGCTGATGGGCACATTGTCCGTATAGCCTTCGACCATCACTTCAAGATCAGGTCTTTCCTGGATGATGGTTGCAATCTTGCCTAATACCTCAGTGGCCCTTGCGGTCAGATTAGAGCTGCCTGACTGATAAAGCATTTTATCAGACAAATTGATCATCACGACAGTCTTGTCTACTTTGATTTCGACATCCTGGTCTTCAATACCATCTTTGAGGGATGTTTTCAGGTTTGCAGAAAGAGCTAGATTGATGCTGTCAGCTTTTGTTTTAGCAGCCTGCAGGAGGTGGATGTATTTGTCTTTTTGAGCAAGCTGAGCAAGGGTCAGTTTCATGTTGTCGTTAGCACCTTGTGACATAACGGTGAGGTCACCTACCTGGGTGAGCTGTTTGTCACGCTGGATCTTACAATCGTCAAGCTGTGCCCTCAGATCAGCGACTTGTTCCTCGCGGATGCTTTTTTCAGAGCGAAGTGCATTGAGGTCAGAAGTGCAGCTGGTGAGACGTGTCATGTAGTCATTCAGGCTTTCTCCACATTTACCCAATTGCTCATTGGCGGTCTTGAGGTCAGTTTCCAGGGCAGTAAATTTTTTCTTGCTCACGCAGGAAGAAAGCACAATCAGGATCATCGCGATCATGCTTAGGTACGTACGGTTCATTTTTGTGTTATTTAGGTTAAAATTGTATGATGCAGACATTTAAAGAGCTATAAAGGTTTCCGGTTCAAAGAAATCTAACATATTACTCTTTTATTTATTGCAAATTTACGCCTAAACACGCTTAGAAACCATGGTTTTCAGACGAATATTTCACTTAAATTATTCTTTTCTGGATATTTTCCGAAATACCTGTTTTTATTGGGCTATAAGCCGTCTATGGGCAATATTATTTCCCCAAACTTCAATATGCTAAGATTTTGATCATGGTCATTGTCAATGCCCCGCTGCCCTGAACAGGCACATTTTCAATGCTTGGCTCCGAAATCCTACCTCGACGCACAGGCCGAGTCCACGCAATGACTGTAAAATTTAAAAAATCAAAAGTTATTCGTAGCCTGTGGCTGCGGATGGAAGAAGCATAAGCAATCAAGGTCTTATGTTAAATCAGCGAAAGGAGCCTCCTGGCTCCATGTAAAAATCCATGAGCGCTTATGGCTATCTGCCAACTGCTCACTGCCAATTGCCCACTGTTAATATCTCGCGCAGAGACGCAGAGGCGCAGTTAAATTTCTCTTCAACTGTCCACTGCCAATTGTTAACTGCCTACTGCCTACTTCTAACTGCTCACTACTAACTGCTCACTTCTAACTGCTCACTTATTTCTTCATCTTCTTCAGCGTGATCTGGTCTTCACTTGTATCATCCAATGCGGTAGGTCTTTCTGTGCCGTCAAATTTCATGTTGATCACCAGGGTCTTTTTGTCGACCAGAGTATAGATGCCCTGCATCCGGGCTACTTCGATCTGACCTTCATCCATTTTGATGATGAAATCAACATTATGCGGCGTGACTGAATCGTCAGTTTCATAAAACATATCAAAGACGAGCCCTTCAGCCTGGTAGTTTTTACCACCGACGAGTTCACCGCCAACGGTGAACGAAACATATCCTTCCTTGTCAAAATTGATCACCCCCACCTCACCATTATCTTGCCCTTTCCATTTCCCGACCAGGGACTGCGCTGAGATGGTTTGAGTGGAAAACGTAATGGTGATGAAGAGCGAAACAAGGCCGATGGTTGATTTTTTCATGTGCGTATATTTTTATTGAATCACGAGTTGCGAAGGTAATACATTGCAAGGAGCAAGGAGCAAGGGGCAAGGAGTATACTTTTTCTCCTTGCCCCTTGCTCCCTGCCCCTTGCCAACAATCCGTATCTTGGTATTGAACATGGAAAAAGAACAAACAACGTCGACTGAAAAATCTGCCCTGAAAGGCCTCGTCCTGGCCGGAGGAGAAAGTACCCGAATGGGTTTTGATAAAGGCCTGATGGATTATCATGGCGTGCCTCAACGTGAATATTTGTTGCGTCTCTTAAAGGGATATACAGCTGAAGCCTATATTTCCTGCAGGCCGGGACAGATCAGTGATAGTATCCTCCCGGTGATTGAAGATAATCATGTTGACCTCGGACCTTTTGGCGGGATACTTTCTGCTTTTGAATTTGATCCACATGCGGCCTGGCTGGTTGTAGCCTGTGATTTCCCGCTTCTTGATCAGACCGCTATCAGCCATCTACTGGAAGAGCGTGATATGACTTCGATTGCAACAAGTTTTCTGGATACGCATACATTGATGCCGGAGCCCTGGATCACGATCCTCGAACCAAGGATCTATCCAATCCTTCAGGATTACCACGCCCGGGGCAGGAGTAGCCTGCGGGGTATTTTAGTGGATTTCAATAGCGCCTTGATCCGTGCTAAAGATCCCAATCTACTGCTCAACGCCAATACACCGGAGGAAGAAGCGCAGATCAGAAAGATGATCAGCCACTAATAAACAATGTTCGTTTCGGCTACGCTCAACGACCGGGGTATATCGGTTAAAGATGAATGTAAAATTATCCAGCCCTTTCGACTACGCTCAAGGGCTGAATAATTTTTTAAAAAATCAAAAGTTATTCGTAGTCTGCCGCTGCGGATGCAAACTGCGACAGAAGTCAAAGACTATTTAATTTAAAAAACCAAAAGTTATTCGTAGCCTGCGGCTGCGGATGGAAATGACGAAGAAAGTCTTAGTCTATTCTTCAATCATGTAAAGGAGCCTCCTGGCTCCATGTAAAATCCATTTGTGTCCATTTAGCAATTCAATTCCTGGCCTGGGGACAGTTTTTTCGCGCATGTTATTACTTAGCCTTAGCCTTCGCCTTAGCCTTCGCCTTCCTTCCATGAGCGTCCACGGCTTGAAAGCCATGGCAATTCAATTCATGGCGTAGGCGCCATGTTATTCGCTCATGTTATTACTTAGCCTTAGCCTCCGCCTTCAATCTATTCTCATCTCTGACTTTTGAAAAAATGCTCAATTGCCCTCGGCTTTAGCCCTACCGTTTATACACAACTTTGAATTTCCCATATTTAATAGAGTAACCTATGGATCAAATGGCCTTGGCCGATGCAGGAGTTTGCTCCTGCATCCATGAGAATTCCAATTTAGACTCTCCAAAGGAATTTCGTTGGGTCTTCAGGTGGTCGCAGGAGCAAACTCCTGCAACGGCACCCCCTTTTTTAAGTTGTGTATAAACGGTAGGCATAAAAGCCGTGGCAATTATAGATTTACAACACTCACAACTCACCACTCACAATTCACAATTCACAACTCACTTCTAATGCCTGGTAACTACAAACCGCGCCACATAGCTATTAGACCCTTGCTGAACCTTCAGCATATACGCGCCCTCCGAAAGCGCTGATACATCAATGGAGTTATTGAATGACTTGCTTTGAGTCAGCAAGGTACCAGTGATATCAAAGATGGCATATTCAAATTCTCCGGAAATGCCTTTGATATTCAGTATCTCATTTACAGGTACAGGGTAAACGTCAAGTGCAGCCGTGGATGGTGGGTTGAAGAGTCCACTGATGATTACTTCCACAGGAAAAGATAGTGCCGTGCAACCGTTTGAAAAAATAACCAATACGGTATAGGTTCCACTGACATCTGGTACAAGTGTATCTGTTGTTGCTCCGTCTATTGGAGTTCCATTCAGATACCATTGATAGGCTATGCCCGAAGATGTCGGGTACAATTTGTCACCATCATTCAGAATGCCTACCTCAGGAATAAAGAATGGATTTACTTCCGATACGGCAATGGCAGAAGTTCCACAAGGATTTACACCTCCCGCGGTGACAATGCCCGCTTCCTCACCAGCTCTCAAGGCTATGGCAATTTCATTCTGAGGGCCCAGCACAGCCCAGTCAGCAGGATAGGTCCACACGACTTCGTCATAATATTCACCTTGACCCACAAATTCGACTGTATCGCCTGCACATATGGTTGCCGGACCTGTCACCGTATACATTCTCGGGCGCAATTCAGGAGATACATTCCGGTTAAAAGGCGTTGTTGCTCCGCATTGATTTGTACCTATCACAGAGATGACTCCTGGCATCGCACCCACCTGTGTCTGGATAGTTGGCAGGTTTGTATTTCCTTCGATCGACCAGTCACCAGGGACGGTCCATACAAAATCATCAACATCCGTTTGAGTTGCCAAATAGGTAATGATCTCCCCTTCGCATGGTGAATTGTCACCGGCCAGGTTTGTAATCTTTGGTAGCAGGGAAGGGCCTGAATTAATACTGATCGGACTAGAAAATCCACAAGCATTTGATCCTGTCACCGAAATGGCTCCGCCATTCCGTCCAACTTTTACATTGATCGTATCATTATTCGGATTGCCTATGATGTGCCAACCGGTGGGGAACAACCAGAAAAACAAATCAACGTCCTGTGAAGAAATTGAATACGTCACAGTATCATTTTCGCATGGAGATGTTGCGCCTTGAAAATCAGCAATCACAGGCAACATATTGCAATACGGCAGGATTTCGATATCCGATCCATATCCATAGATCCATGCGGTTCCATTTGGATTGGGAAGGCCAGTCACACCGAACATCGGATAACTGGTGATGTAACCGGATTGCCAGTTTGCTCCACCATTGAATGTTGTATATACCCGCCCTTCTGCAGTCGATCGTCCGACAATGATGCCGGTGTCAGGCGTTATAAAATAGACGCCATCCCAGAAACGATCAATAGGGAGCGTGATGGGCTCCCAGGTATCACCAGCGTTTGGTGTATGCCACATCGTTTTCTTAAAACTTGATGTGATGAGCCACCCTTCCTGACCGATAAAATGAGTCTGCTCATATTGCAGACCTGCTTCAGGAGCAGTCAACGGATTCCATGTTAGTCCTTTGTTTTCACTCCGTAGTATTAAACCGTTGAATCCTGTAGCCATATAGCGGTTGGCATCAATTTTAGCAAGTGAACGGACCTGGTTATTCGTTTGAAATACGGTATCCCACGATGCTCCTGCATTCACCGTCCTGAGGATAAGGCCTGAAGGGGAACAAGCAAGGACAATATTGGCATCAACAGCCATTATATCAATAAAATTAGCACCAAGGATGGCCAATTTTTCTTGCCAGGTATCGCCCATATCTGCAGAGTGATAGATACGTTGATTAGCCCCCATCCAGATATCATTCGTCGTCAGGCCATGCACAGAAAGAAATATTCTGGTTTCTCCGAAAGAAATATCTTCCCAGATAGCTCCTCCATTTGTCGTGCGAAGGAAAGTGCCATCGGTTCCGACCGCAAACCCAAAGTTGCGGTTGAAGAAAAAGACATCATTCATGATTTTACGATCTGGTCCGGAAGTCTCCAACCAGGTCTCACCGGCATCGGTACTCAAGGCGATACTGCTCAGGTCATTACCTACCCAGAATTCAAGGTCGGAAACCGCGGCTACCGAATAACTACGTTGATTGATCAAACCGAGGTCTTTTTGTGTCCACGTCAGACCGCTGTCAACAGAGATCGTGGCTACACCGTTAAAGGTGGCTGCCATTAGCACATTGGGGCTGGCACCAAAGGTGAAATCGTAGCTTGAATTGTGAATAGCATTGTTACTGATGACAGTCCAGTTGAGCCCGCCATCAAGGCTATGGTATACCGTCCTGCCGTCAAGTGCTACTCCATATTGGGCATTGTAAAACTTGACAACATCAGGTCGCTCTACATCCGTCGTTGAATTCCATAGACCCCCTCCATTAGCTGTTGAATAGATCACAGGGGTTGCTGAGCTTGTAAAGCACCAGATATGTTGTGCATCAAGTATGTAGCCACCATCGATGCCCGAGGTGACGGGTAGATTGAGATCTGTCCAGCTATTATTGGTCCAACGAAACACGCCCTCATCAGCGACAACGAGGATATCCGTAGGAGATAGGATATGAATGGCAACGATTCCACCGGGCGCATTGGCTACTTCTTGCCAGCTTTCACCAGCATCACTTGTGATTATCAATCCTTGTCCCCCGGCTGCTGCAAAAGCACCTGACATGTCTTCAAGGTAATCCACCGCAGCAAAACTCCAGCCACTATCCCATGCATCCAGCAATGTCCAGGTCTTCGTGCCGGGATCAAGCCTGAGCACCATGTCATCCGGGCCTACAGCATATCCATGACCATCAGGATGCAGTGCGATGTCAAGAACGTTCTCCAGTTTAGCCATTGGGTATTGGCGAATCCATTGAGCAGTCAGCGATGCAGATTGTAACAGAAAAAGTGGGGTTAAGAGCAAGAGGGTGTATAAAGGTTTCATTAGTACATGCAATTGGGTGAGTGAATAAGGATGTTAAAAGTACTTTAAACCAAGCGAATAGCCTTCACCTTGCCTCAGGTAAATGTGGTTTTTTTCTATTGAAAAATAAAAAAGGAAGTAACGAAACAGGGTATCACTGCCCGCCTAAAGCATTCGTTTGTAAGGCAATACCCGGCGTATCGTCATTGTGCTGGCCCTGAATGGCCTTGAAGGCGTCATCCACCGTCACGAAAAAGTGTTTTTCACCAAGCTTTTCAGTCAGCCCTGATTTATGAAATTTATCCCGTACAGGGCCTTTTACCTCTGCCAGGACGATCCGGATGTTTTCTTTACCGGATTCCTCGACCAGCTCTGTGAAAATCTCAAGTGCTGAGCTGTCAATGCTGTGAATACTTTCCATATCAATGATGATGGTATGTATGACATCTTTACGCCTGTTTTTATATTCTGTCAGCACCTCGCGAAACCGATCAATGTTTGCAAAAAAGAGCTGCGCATCAAATCTGAATATCAAAACACCTTCAGCAATATCCAGTCCTTTGAATCGTCGCACATTCCGGAAAACATGCGTACCATGAACTTTTCCAAGTTCTGCATGATGGGGATAGGAGGTTTCGAAGATGATCCACGCCAGTGACAATAATACACCGATACCAATGCCGGGTCCTATACCGAGAAATAAAGTACCGGTGAAGGTGATCATCATCATCCAGAAATCTTTGCGGTCCAGCAGCCATAGTTTTTTTGCTTCATGTACTTTCAGCAGACTGGAGACGGCTACAAGGATGACGGCAGCGAGGATTGCGCTCGGAAGGAAATAAAAAAGAGGGGTAAGAAAAAGTAAAGTCAGTATAATCAATAATGAACTGATGATCATCGACATACCTGTCCGGGCACCAGCCTGGTCATTGACAATAGAGCGTGACATCCCACCGGTCACGGGAATCGATTGTAACAATCCGCTGGACATATTGGCGAGTCCCAGGCTGATCAGTTCGCGGTTGGTCACCAACTTGTAGTTTTTGTGCCTGGCCTGGATAGCCCTTGCCACTGCCGTACTTTCCATAAAACTGACCAGCGCGATAGCAAAGGATGTGGGAAATAAGATTCTGAAATTTTCAAAAGTAAAGGAGCTAAACTTTGGTGATGGTAATCCTTCAGGAATAGCGCCTACGATGCTCATTCCCTGCTGATCAAGTCGCAGTAACCATGTGACGATTATGGAGGCAAACACGGTGATCAGGGCACCAGGAAAAGTAGGTTTATATTTTTGGAAAAGAAAAAGCACCATCACTGCAATGAGCCCGGTGACCATGGTAAGCAAATGGATGTTTGTCAGCTGCGGGATGAGTTCCATCACGATTTCATGCAGATGTTGTGTTTTAGTCAGGCTGATACCGAGTATGTGTTTGAGTTGACTCAGTCCGATGAGGATAGCCGCTGCAGACGTAAATCCCAGGAAAACCGGGTTGGATAAAAAATTAACAAGGAAACCAAGTCGGGCAAAGCCCAGGGTAAACTGAATGATTCCGACCGTTAGCGCAAGCAGGGTCACCATCGCGAGATATTCAGTAGTGCCGGTCTGGGCAATCAATCCGATACCTGCCGCTGTCAGTAATGCTGTCAATGCTCCGGGGCCAACACTCAGATGTCGGGAGGTGCCAAACCATGCATAGACCATAGCCGGCAGGGTGGAGGCATATAAGCCATAAACAGGCGGTAAACCGGCAATCATGGCATACGCCATCCCTTGGGGTATGAGCATCACACCGACCGTCAGCCCCGCCGCCAGATCAAACCTGAAATCCGGCCGCTGGTAGTTTCTTACCCAGTCCGGGATGAGTTTTATTTTATTTGCCTTTCTGGTCACTGGTGTAAAAGTAAACAGTTAGCAGTTAAGAGTTAGCAAGGAGCAAGGAGCAAGGGGCAGGGAGCATGGGGGAAGGAGCAGCTGTTGAATTCAACCTCCGTGTACTCCGTGCCCTCCGTGCGAAAATTTGAATCGGTATCACTGGTTGAATCGGTATCACAGTGTTTGGCGGCGAGAACGCCATCCAACGGCATGCCGGATGAATATCGCAAATTCCTGGTAACTGGTAACTGACAGCTCGAAAAGTAAAATCATCTGGTTACCTGAAATTCTCCGATCACCAACTACTCCTTCTCAAACCTGATATTCTCAAACGGCATAAAATAATTGGGATGACAGGTCAGCGTATCCTCCTTGATAAATAGATCAATGCCTTTGAAGCTCACCTGGCCAAGTGAAGGCAACAGCGATACTTCAAAATAATTGTTGTCATTCGCTTTATCCTTCACCAGGGTAGGAATGTCCACGGCTAATTCATGGCGCACATGCAGCGAATCCACTTCAGGCAGATCGATATGGATGATTCCCTCATTATTGGCGGCTACCAATTCTCTTGTTTCCCCTACAAAATAAAAACAGGAAACAAAGGAGAGATAATTTGTATTGGCATCATTCACTTTGATCGTATAGCCTTTCCCTTGTTTGCGCTGGGTATCGATCTTGAAATCTTTGCCAGGTTCTTTGTCACTTTTCAGTTTGACCGTATCGCCTTCGATCGTATAGGATCCGGTTGCATTGCGGTCGCCGGCACCATAGGCATAAAAGAATTCAAACCGGCCATCGGGGGTGAATTTAAATGCGGAGGCCATATCATGTATTCCTCTAAGGTTGTATATCCCGTCTAATGTTGACATCGTTTTTTGTTTTTTATTTGTTTTGGTTGTGGTTTGACATTGGGTGAGCAGCGTTGTGGTTAACAAGAGCAGGGTGAGGAGGAGTTTGGGTATGGGTTGAGGGTAAATGGTTAAATGGTTAATTGGTTAAATGGTAAACGGTAAATGGTTAAGTGGAGCAATGGGCAAAAATATAAACCTATCAACGGATAAACAAATAAACCTAGGCTTCAGCTCCGTCCAGGGCGTATTGCATCCGCCCCGACGAAAGAAATCCCATCGTCACGGGCGGATGCAATACGCCCCCGACGATGGGGGACTTATAAACCTATCAACTCATCAACTTATAAATCATAAACTCATCCACCAATCCACGGAGATCACTGATCTTCAACCATTATTAAAGTGTTCTTTCCTTCTCCTTCACCGTCGCCTCAGCCATCGCCTTCGCCTTCTTTAATGGGGTTAAAACCCCATTTTACAAAATCGGTCGTGCCTACGGCACTTGGATCGATGCTTTATAATCATCGATCTTTTTATAATTATTGAATGGGTATGCTTTTGGGCCTCTTAAGCCTTTTGGGACTCTTACGGCTTTTATTTTTTCCTCAGCCTTCGCCATCGCCTCAGCCTTCTTTAATGGGGTTAAAACCCCATTTTACAAAATCGGTCGTGCCTACGGCACTTGGATCGATGCTTTGTAATCATCGATCTTTTAAGCCTTTTATTTTTATCCACAGCCTTGTCTAAGCACATCACTTTTCACTTTTCACTTTTCATTTTTCACTTAAAATATCCCCCCATTGCGGTATTTCAACCGCAAGGAAATGAACGCACTTTTACCTCCATGTTAACTAATCCATCAGAAATCATTCGTATGAAATTCCCGATCATTATTTTTCTTTTGTTGTTTGGCATATTTTCCCTTACAGCCCAGGTGGGTTTAGGTACTATCATGCCGGATGCCAGCTCGATGTTGGATATCACCAGTAACTCAAAAGGGATCCTCATCCCCCGCATGTCAACAACTGATCGCGATCTGATAGGAGCTCCCGCAGTAGGGTTGATGATATTCAACATAACCACCAATGCATTCAATTACTGGAATGGTACATCATGGATGGCGATGACGGCAGGTAATATAAATCAACTGGCAGATGCAGACAGTGATACTAAAGTGGAAGTAGAAAAAAATGCTGATGAGGATAAAATCCGGTTTTCCATCACGGGAGCAGAACGAATGCGTCTTGAAAGTAAAGGCCTTCAGACCTTTTTTCCGGGAGGCACTTTGGCCATTGGAGAAGGTGCGGGACTGGTTGATGATGGAACGAACAATGACAATACGTTTATAGGCGTGGAATCCGGATTGGCCAATACCACTGGTGCAAACAATGTTTTTGTTGGAGCTGATGCGGGCCGCGTAAACAGTACGGCAAACAATAATACATTTATCGGTGCTGCAGCAGGGGATGCAAATGTTCAGGGCGAGCGAAGCACTTTTATAGGCGCCGGTGCCGGTGGGGCAATGGTTACGTCAAATGAAAACACCTTTATCGGATTTAATGCAGGATTGGTCAGCGGAAGCTCGGGGAATACGTTTGTTGGAACAAGGGCCGGCGATGCCAATACCTCCGGAATTGACAATACGTTTATCGGAATCGATGCAGGCGGTGCAAATATTTCAGGAGGTAGTAACACCTTTGTAGGATCAATAGCGGGTCTGGTCAACACTGGAGTTGCCAACACCTTTATAGGCGCGCGGGCCGGTGATGCGAACACGACAGGTCAGCATAATACCTTTATAGGCATGGATGCCGGTGGAGCAAATGTTGCCTCCATAGACAACACATTTATCGGATCAAATTCCGGATTAGTCAATACCGGTGCTGCAAACACATTTTTGGGGACAAGAACAGGTGATGCCAATACAACAGGGAGTGACAATACATTTGTTGGAACTGATGCAGGAGGCGTCAATTCTTCCGGAGGTTCAAATGTTTTTATTGGTAAAGGCGCAGGAGATTCAAATTCGACCGCATCTGAAAATACATTCATCGGAAAGGATGCAGGGACAGCCAATACATTCGGGACCTTTAATACCTTTATTGGGAAGGGCGCAGGAGATGTCAACGATCAGGCAAGCAACAATACATTTGTAGGACATGATGCCGGCGGAGCAAATTTTGCAGGTGCATCAAATACATTTCTGGGAAAAGATGCAGGTTTGTCAAATTCTTCAGCAAGCAGTAATACTTTTTTAGGAGCATTCTCAGGTGATCTCAATACGACTGGAAGCAGCAATACATTTGTTGGAAAAGACTCCGGTGGGGCCAATGTCTCAGGCAACTTCAATACGTTTGTAGGCCAGGGAGCCGGTGACCTCAATACTGCAAGTAATAATACGTTTCTCGGTAAGGATGCCGGTGGCGCCAATGTCTCAGGCACTGCCAATACGTTTGTAGGCCAGGGAGCCGGTGCCCTCAATACAGCAAGTAGCAATACGTTCCTCGGAATGGATGCAGGTGGAGCAAATACGATCGGTGCCTCCAATACTTTCCTTGGCCAGGGTGCAGGTGAATCAAATTCTTCTGCAAGCAACAATACGTTTGTCGGAATGGATGCCGGAAGAGTAAATTTGACAGGGGCCTCCAATACGTTTGTAGGCCAGGGCGCAGGTAATGCCAATACGGCAAGTAATAATACTTTTGTCGGCAAGGCAACAGGTGGAAACAGTACTACCGGAATATCAAATACCTTTATTGGTTCCGTTGCCGGAGCCGCTAATGTGGATGGATCGGAAAATACGTTTATGGGTTCAGGTGCGGGCGCTGTAAATTCCTCCGGAAGTACAAACGTCTTCATCGGCAATAATGCAGGCAATACGAATACCACAGGTTCAAATAACACCTGTATGGGGGAAGATTCGGATGTATCTAGTGGTGCAATTTCCAATGCAACTGCATTAGGTAATGGCGCCATTTGTAATGCAAGTAATAAAGTCCGTATCGGAAGCTCCACAGTCACTGTTATCGAAGGGCAGGTGGACTATACTTTCCCGTCTGATGCTAGGTTTAAATACAACGTGCATGATGACAATATCCCAGGCTTGTCGTTTATCCAAAAACTTCGTCCCGTCACCTATCAGTTTGATACCCGCAAGTTTGATATGCACGTAATGCAAAACTTACCGGACAGCATCCAACAATCACGTATGGCAGGCCAGGATTATACGCAGAGTTCAGATCGCATCCAGACCGGCTTCCTCGCGCAGGAAGTAGAGCAGGCCTGCAAGGATCTGAAGTATGCCTTCAGCGGCCTCCATATCCCCGAGAGTGAAGCAGACAATTATTCTATCGCCTATGGTTCATTTGTGCCATTGCTCGTAAAGGGTATGCAAGAGCAACAGGATCAGATTGATGTACTGCAAAACACCCTTGATACAGTCCTCGCGCAGATGGAAGAGCTGGAGTCTAAGTTGGCAGTGTTAAAAGCTAATATCAAGTAAGAATCTATGATGAATAGGCGCTCAGCCAGTTGCGCCTGGGAAGTATTGACTTAAGTATTTCATCATTTCTTGATTTGAAGGTATAACGGGTTTTCTTCAATATTTTGTATAACGTTTTGGGGGTTTGCGGTCTGGGGATGAGTACCTCGTCATGAAACCTGCGATGAATTTCCTCTGGGGAAGCGGTTTCATAGAAGAGTTCAAGGGCCTCTATTAGGTTAGCACGAGCCTCCTCTATCGAGTCACCCTGGCTGGCAACATCAAACTCAGGGCAAAGAGCTACGTAGCCATCACCTTCACGTTCAATAATAGCCGTTAACTCTTTTATCTCTTTCATAGATACAAATATAAGAATTTGACTGTCTTTGGGGATTGGTTTAGAAACTTGCAGAATTTGCAAAACTTCAGGGGGTCCGTATTTGGTGCACATACCTGCCCTCCTCTAATCATTGTAGTTTTAAATATTATACCCAAAATGCAGTCCAAATTCAAACGTGTATTTTGGCCACTTGTCATCTTTTTGTTTAAAACCATCAGGCATTTTAGTGTGATAGGGACGGCCAGCAAAACCAATTGATGGTGCTATAAAAAACTTATCCTTAAAGAGTTTAATGTGATAGCCAACTCGATTCGTGTTGAATATATGGAAACCATTTTCAATTTTATTTCCGTTGTCATTCACAAATGTTTGCCACATAGGCATTACGTGTACTGCTACGTAAAGACCCTTCCAAAAAAACCTTTGATAAGCAACAGCAATACCATAATCTCTTATATAACCAGGAAATTTCTCTTCAGGTGTTCCGTAAGCCTTATTAAATATAGGGTTAATACCAAGTGGCCAGGCATATTTCCAGGTTATTAGTTCAAGGGAAATTACATCCTTTCCTGTAATGCGATAACCTAAATTGAGTTGAACGAATTCGGGGTTGTTTGTAGTAGCAAAATTACCCAACAAAAACAAAGTGCTACCAACGAACCACCGTTGGTAAGTGCTGTCTGTTTTAGCATATTGTGCTTCGAGTTGGAGCGTACTTGTCATCACGAAGACAAAACCAATGAAGAAAATTTTCTTTTGCATTTCAATTCTATTTGTTTTTAAATTAAAATGCAAAGGTCAATTGGTGTGATGCCTTAACTCGTTCACTTAAGTTAAGAAATGAAGTTATTCTTTGCTTTTTTCTATAATTCTTGCTCTTAATCTGCTTAGTGATTGGGGTTTTATACCTAAAAAACTGGCTAATTGATGTTGCGGAACACGTTGAATAAGGTCTGGTCGTGATTGCAATAAATTTAAATATCGTTGTTCAGGTGAAGAAGTCTTAAACTCGTCAAAATTGATTTGTTGCCTGGCTAACATTTCTTCTGACAATATTCTACACATTAGTTCAAATTTAGGAGAGTTAGTAAATATTTCAACTTCCTTATCTGGACTTCCAACCGTAAGTATGGTATGCTCTACGCAACTTATAAAATATTCAGACGGAGCATTATTTATTACACAATGGGGTGTTAAAGCTTCCATTTCTGTAAAAAAGGCGGTTGTTTTTTCTTCACCATTTATGATGTAATATTTTCGTATACATCCTTTTAGAATAAAATAGACATCCTGCGATCTCTGTCCTTCTTTGAGTAAAATAGTACCCTTCTTAACAGAGCGAAATATGTCCAAAGAAACGATTGCCTTCTTTTCATCTTCTGTCAGCGAAATGTATTTTGATATAAAGCCAAATAATAAATCTTGCATTGTTTTATGTTGTTACTGTCGTCTTTTGCACTTGCCACCAACGGTTTGCGGCTGGCGAAAGGTGGGACTTTTACTACAAAACTTGATTTGAAAAACCAGTGTTTGACTACCCAAAAAACTGTCTTTGGAACAAGAAACCTCGCCTTTTAGGTAGCTGCTGATAGCAGATGCTTGTATCACTGTTCAGATAATTTTACAAAGTACATCTCTACTTCCCCTTTCCCCTTGGCCTCTAATTTACCACGGAATTCAAAAACAATACCGGTGTCATTTTTCAGTAGTTCATACGTGCCCTGGCTGACATTTACTTTGCCCGGCTCACTGTTTGTCTCCATTCTTGAAGCGGTGTTGACGGTGTCGCCCCAGATGTCGTACTGGAATTTCTTGACTCCGACAATCCCTGCGACAACCGGTCCGGTATGAATACCTGCGCGCATTTCGAAAGCGGGCTTGTTTAATTTATTGTTTTCCACTTTGCGCTTCTCAATAAAATCCTGCATTTCCAGGGCAGCCAAAACCGTGTTCTTCACTGAATCCTCCTTGGGAACGGGCAAGCCTCCCGCGGCCATGTAGGCATCGCCAATGGTTTTTATTTTTTCGATACCGTATTTGGCCATAATACCATCAAAGACTTCGAAACAGGCGTTGATTTCAGCAACCAGATCTTGTGCACTTAGTTTGGCCGAAGCTTCTGTAAACCCTTTGAAATCCGTAAACAGAATACTGACCATATCAAAATCGCGCGCATCGGCTCGGCCTTTTTGTTTGAGTTCTTCGGCAATTTCAGCAGGGAGAATGTTGAGCAGGAGATTTTCGGAGCGGTCTTTTTCTACTTGTAACACAGCTTTCGATTTCCGCGTATAGCGCAAACGATTGAAAATCCCTCCTGCCAGAACAAGCGAAAGGAGCCCACCCGCAATCAGGTAGTTTCTGGTTTGGTTCTTTTTTCTCACTTCTTCAAGGTGTGCTTCTTCTATCAACCTGGCCTCTTCTGCTTTGGCAATGCTGTCTTGAAGCATCACTTTGGCAAACTCCATTTGCTGCAATTTTTTCTTGGTTTCGTCTGCTTGCAATTGTTCATCCAGCTCACCGATTTGCTCCAGATATTGCAATGTCTTTTCGCTGTTGCCCATTGCTTTGTATGCATCATACAAACAAGTACAGGCTTCTTTTTGCCTGTCGATGGCCTCACCTTCTTCGGCCGCCTTCAAGGCCTTCTTGCACCACTCAATGGAAGTTTTGAACTCCCCTTTTTTGAAAAATAGTAGTCCGATATTGGATGCGACTGAAGCAATTCCTGGTTCATTTCCTATTTCTCCCATCAGATCCAAGCCACGATAAAAGTACTGAAGGGCTTGACTAAAATCTCCTCTGCTCATGTAAACTTCCCCGAGGGCATTCAGGGCATTGGCCGCAAAATTTCTATTTCCTATTTCTTCTGCCAGCTTCAGGCCTCGTTGTAGATACTCCAATGCACGGACAGTATCTTCCAACGCGGCATGGACGAGTCCCATATTGATGGTGGTGCCGGCAACAGTCACCTTATCATCCAATTCTTTGGACATATCCAGCGCGCGTTGGTAATATTCCAGTGCATTGGGCCAATCCTTTGTCCTTCCATAGACAATTCCTATCACGTTCACTGTTTGCGCAGCATACACCTTGTCTCCCGTTTTCTCATGGCCTTTGAGGGCTAATAAGAAATAATCCAGGGCGCGCCCATGGTCTGCTTTGTTCAGGTAAATGGCTCCAATGTTGTAATTGGTAGATGCTACACGTTTGTGGTTTCCTATATCCTGATCAAGCGTGATCTGACGCAGATAATGCCGTATGGCCTCGGACATGTCTCCGAGGCTTTGAAGAGCCTGGCCTTGCACCGATAATGCATTTGCCATATCCTTTTTTAAACCTTTGCTTTCAGCGAAGTCATACTGCAATTGCGCGAAGTAAATAGCCGAATCGGGTTGGGTGTTGAGGTATCCATCCCATGCATAGTCATAGATGGCTCTCAGGCGAAGGGTGTCGGGAAGGGAGGGATTGTTCCAAACCGCCCAAATCGAGTCGAGATTTTGGGCTCTTAATGGATTTGCTACTACCGCAACTAGTACGAGCAGAACTAAGGATTTTATTCTATTCATAATTATATTGTCAATGAGAGTGTTTTGGAAAGCTTCTGCTAACGTTTTCGGGCTTGGCGAAGGTGGCGATTTTCACCACAAATGTTGATGCAGAGAACCAAATTTTGATTAACCACAAATGTGTCTGCGGAGCACTGAACCGCCACTTTTGCCAAACCCGTGTTAGCGGTTTGTGCTTCATTATTTCGCCATAGCTTTTTCAACTTTGGAAAGAAATAAAATAATGTCTTTTAAAAATTCATCTGGTCGTTCACTTTTTAAAGAGTGGGAAGTGTTTTTATATATCCTATGAACTACAAAATTTGGGTGCGATTTTTGCAATTTTGCATTTTCTTCTTCAACCTTATACTCATCATTTTCCGATATGGGGTCTAAAATAAGCATTGGGACATTTAAATTCCTGTAAATAATTTGCGGACTTAGTGTTATGTAAGATGAGCCAAACAATTTATTTGAAACAAATGGTCTGTAAAACACAGTCAAATATTCATCCAAACCAGACATTCCTATAAGTTCAGCAACTTGTGGACTGATAACATATTTCCCTGCTAAATTAATTTTAAAAGCACTTAATGCCCAGAAAATATCCCCTATATTCTTAAAACCACATGTTCCTTTAACAGCATCAAATTCTGATTCAAACTCCTGACCCAAATATTTTTTTAACTCGTCAATATTTTTTTTAGACTTAACAGTGAAAGAGTCTATAGATAATTTGTTATCAGTGGTAGCAGCAGCTACTGAACCACCATCTTCCAATATCAGTCCTAATACATAGTCAGGATACTCATCATAAAATGCAGTGGCAACACAACCACCTCGTGACCATCCTCCAAAAATCGCTTTCTTAATTTTTAGTTTGTCCAGCAGAAATTTTATATCGTCTGCTACGCTATAAAGTGATACTTCTTTATATGGAATAGGTGTAAACCCATGTCCATAATAATCTATAGCAATTACATAGTAGCCCTGTTTTACTAGTGAATCGGCAAACCCAAAAAACTCATAACTATTACTGTATGTTCCATGGACCCAAACTAAAGGTTTTCCAGTCGGCTTTCCCCAAGATAAATAATGCATCTTGACATTATTGGTTTGGATATAATGACCATGTACTTGTTCATATTTGACAAATTCAGCTTTTGTTTTAATAAATAAAAGCGAGTCCTCATTGAGTTGTTGGGTTTGTGCGTCTAAAAGAAAGGTTGAAGCTAAAAATATTGCTAGTAGGGCAAGTTTCTTTGTCATATTATTTTAATTCTTTGGAAGTTCATTAGCATAACCGCTAACTTGTTTATACCTGCACCATCCTCCGCGAAATATACTCCAATCATCCCATTATAGGGTGGATTGCTGCCTATATTCTCAAATCACGTATTGCAGCAATCCTAACAGTAATAAGGCCTTTTCTGCCTCTTTCGCCCGGGTTGCTGAGCTGTAGAACAAGGATGAGCGTGTGAAGGTCGAAGTACGGTGTTGATTTTGATCACGCTTATGCATGGAGCAGGACGAGGAAAGGAGGGTGGGCTGCGGTTGGTGAGCTGTAGCCCAAGGATGAGGAAATGCAGGTCGAACCATAGCTCAGAGTCCAATCTTAGGGACAACGATTACTTTGAAACGGTTGGAACAAAGAGGATATGTTTCCCTGCTCGATTACTACTTGAAAGTTGCTCTGTAATTTAATGAACCGCTGTATACGTACCTGAGGGATAATTATCCGGGGGATGATTATCCCGAAAGGTAGGAGTGTAGCTCGCGTACGCTCGCAATGGTGCGATGTATTGAGCGAAGTCGAAATATGAGAGGCGCACCCCGTTTGTATCAACTGGCGGGGCCGCCTACTCGATTATGCGTTCGTTAACTTTTCGCTTTCGGCTTTCTCCAATTTTAGTCCACCAATTAAATACAAAAGTCCAATAAACACTGCAATCAATGAATAGGTTACTTCTAAAAACTGATTTGCTTGTTGTTTTTCCAAATCAAAAATAAGTTCTCCAATTCCACGCAATAAATAAATTCCTGCTATCATAAAAATTGCTGGTTTTAAGAATGGCAATTGTCTAAATTTATTCTTAGCAGAAAGTCCATACAAGCCAAAAATAAAAAATACGACTGCTACAAAAAATGTGAGCAAATAGGGTAAAGAAGAATGCGTTTGAGCAAGTGTAACCATTTCTTTTCCAATTCCTGTAACTTCAAACATTTTTTCAGCCCAAAACAGTCCAACTAAATGACTGATAGCAATTAAAATATTTATGTACCCACCAAGTCTAAGCATTTTGTTTTTTTGTTCCATAGTAAATAAGTCCACCGATTGTTAATAATAATATCCATTGACCAAGTTTAAGGAAACTGTACGGAAAAGTGTTTGATATTAACAATACAAATATCCATACGATTGCATACCCCAAAAAGTAAAAGGACAATATTTGCAGAATAGTTTTTTTGTTCTCAAAGAAGTTTGTGAAATTGATTAGTGCAAGAGCAACTGAAGCAAATAGCAAGTCAAAAGAAATCCAATGCCAACCACATCTTGCCATTGTCCAAATTTGTTGTTTTTCAGCCCAATTATCAATATTGATGGCTGGTTGAATACTGCTAATTTCAATATCGCCACCAAAAGTATGAGCAAAAAAGGCTAAAGCTGTTAAAATATTTGCAAATAAAATTGCAAGGTTTGTTTTTTTCATATTACTTTTTTGCAAAGTTCTATCAAAATGCACACAAATCATTTGATATAAATCAAATTCGGTTTTTCGGGTTTCGAATTCTACTTAAAGTTTCAAGTGTAATGCCTATATGCGATGCAATATATGTTAATGGTACTCTTTGAAGTATATCAGGACGGATGTTTATAAGACTGTCATATTTCTGTTGTGCAGTCTCAAATTGAATAGAAACTATCCTCTCTTGTAGTTGAAGCATTGTCTTTGTTACCGCAATTCTACCTAATCGTTCAAAACAATGATGCTTGTCTGTCAAATCAAAAATTGTTTCTCTTGTTATTTCTAAAAAAGTTGTTGGTTCGAGTAATTCAATATTGTGTTTGCTTGCTACACCTTGATAGAAGCTGTTTATTGAACTCATAAAATCACCTTCAAATGCAAACCAATCTGTAATTTCTTTGCCATCTTTATAGTAAAATGCTCTTACGCAACCGTCAACAATAAAATATATTTTATCCGCAAATTGTCCCTCTTTTACAATTATTGATGATTTATCAAGACTTAATATTCTACAAGAGTTCTTTAGGTCGCTTTTACAGTCGGCTGTCAAGAGCGAATAATTTTCACTCATTGTTTCGATGGCGTTTTCTATGTCGGCAGTGTTTTTCATAATGACGCTTAACTTGTTTATACCTGAAACATCCTCCCCGAAATTTACTCCAATCATCCCAGTATAGGGTGGATTGCTACCTATATTCTCAAATCACGTATTGCAGCAATCCATCCATTACCAAAGCCTAATTAGCCCTTTCAGCCACTTGGGTATTCTGAGGATTAGAATCCTCCAAATTGCCCCGGCTTTCAAGCCGGGGTGTCGGTGAGTGTATGATTGGGGCTTTAGCCCACACATAATTCATCTTGTGGCTAAAGCCAAAATCTTACTTGATGCTATACCCCCGGCTAAAGCCGAGGGCAATTGAACACTTTAATTATTAAAAACTTTCTTCTCCATGGTCTTATTCCCCCTGCCCTCCCGCTTTACGGCTGCGCTGCGTGCGGTATCTTCCCTGCGCTCCGACTTGCCCCTTGCTCCCTGCTCCTTGCTCACGCTAAAGCTTCATCGTCTTCCACTTCCCTCTCGTAAACAACCAAAGCGTAAACAACCCCACCGACGTCTCCGAAAAGAAAACCGCCCAGAAAACCCCAGTATGCTGCCAGTCAAGCATGATGGCCAGATAATAGGACAACGGAATCTGTATCATCCAGAAGAAAACAATATTGATCAACGTAGGTGTCCGCGTATCACCCGCACCATTGAATGCCTGCACTGCTACCATCCACCAACCATACACGACAAAGGAAGTTGACAGGATGCGCAACCACTCACTACCGATACGGATCACATCCGGATCTTCACTGAAGATGCCGATGAGCTCTTCGTTGAAAATGAAATAGAACACAGAGACCACTAACAAGAATATCATATTGTAAAAGCCCGTCTTCCACACCGCTGACTCTGCACGATCCGGACTGCCGGCACCAAGGTTCTGACCTACCAATGTCGCCGCTGCATTGGAGAGCCCCCACGCAGGCATCAGCGTAAACATCATGATACGCAGTGCAATCGTGGCACCCGCCACTGCTTCACTACCTATATCGGCTAGTATCCTCATCAGGAATATCCACGCGGTCATACCCACGATCATCTGCCCGATCCCACCAATAGAAGTCCATAGGATTGTAACCATCGTCTTGGCATGCCAGCTGATCTGGCGCAAGGTCACCTGTATATGTTTTCCACCTTTGAAGAGTAACCACAACTGCACCAAAACACCAATGCCTCTTCCGATATTGGTACCTATCGCGGCACCCTCGATGCCCATTTCAGGCAGCGGACCCCAGCCAAAAATCAGCGATGGTGCCAGTATGATATTGCACAAGTTAGCGATCCACAATACCCGCATAGCGATCGCCGCATCCCCCGCACCACGAAAGACCGCATTGATGATAAAGAGTAACATGATAATCGCATTGCCACCAAGCATCCATTGGGTATATCGATATCCATGTTCGATCGCCCAGGCATCAGCACCCATCAGGGCGAGTAGTTCCTTTGCATAAAAGATGCCGGCAAACGAAAACGGTAATGATGCCAGCAGCGCGATCATGATGGATTGAACGGCTGCTTTGGCTGCATCCTCCGGTTTTTTCTCGCCTATTCGTCGCGCTATGATCGCTGTCACGGATGTGGCGAGCCCCATGGCTATGGAATACAACAGAAATAAATAAGTCTCCGTAAGTCCTACGGTCGCCACTGCGGATGGCCCCAGTTTGCTGACAAAGAAAATATCCACGACAGCAAACGTGGACTCCATCACCAACTCCAGGATCATCGGTACCGCTAATAAAAACACGGCACGATTCAATCCAATCTGTGTGTAATCCGCCTCCGTGCCACGCAGTGCATTCTTTAGTTCCTGCCACATGGACTGGCGTCCTGCAGTGGTGGCCGCCGTTTCTGTAGTTCCGGTTTCTTTAGGGTCGTTCATGGCTTCTTTCGAAGAGCTAAGATCGGACTTTTTTTAGGATGGTTACCTGCTGTTAAAAACAGCTGCATTGACCATTGCCTTGAACGTGTTTTTTTTGATCTATCGTACGCGGGTTGTGCACTTACGGCGCACGATATTTTACAGACATATAGCCCCGATGGGGCATTGATTTTACGAATACAATGTAACCATAACTTCATTCAGCCCCGACGGGGCACTGAATGATTTTGGTATGCAATGCAACAATGCAGTCACCACTGCTATCCCGCTACAAATGCCGTGCATTTGGCGGGATCTTCGCTGCGCTCGAACTGCCCACTGCTAACTGCCCACTGCTAACTTCTAACTGCTCACTTCTCACTTAAGAGAGGACATTACCTCATCCTTCCTCCTCCGACTCACCTCTACCTTGCTATCATCCTTCAGCACCGCAAAGCCATCGTGATCGATAAACGAAATAAACTTTTTATTCACCAGGTGACTCTTATGCGTCCGGATAAAGTTTTGTGGAGAGAGTAAGGTATCGTATTCACCAAGTGTGCGGGAGATGAGATAGGTCTTGCCGGACGTGACGAAGAACTTAGTGTAATTACCGACAGCTTCACAACGAATGATGTCGTGAGGTAAGAGGAAATGAACACCTTCTTTCGTAGGAAGCGCCAGCCTGAAATCCTCGGCAGAGGATGCTGACATATTGTGCATGATGTTTTTCAGCAAGTCATACTGCTGCCGGTAGTCTTCATGGCCTTCGATAAACCGCTGGACGGCTGCTTGTAGTTCATCCATATCAACAGGCTTGAGCAGGTAATCAAAAGCACTGTAACGAATGGCCTGGATGGCATACTCATTGTACGCCGTCGTAAAGATGATCTTGAAATTTTTATTCGGGATTTTTTCAAGCACCTCAAATCCATTCATATGTGGCATCTGAATATCCAGGAATACTAATCCGGGCTGATGTTGATGTATTTTCTCCGCAGCCAGACGCGAATCATTACAGACGATGACCTCATCAATCTCCGGAATGGTCTTGACGATCATCAAGCGAAGGGCATCCGTGGCCCGTTGTTCATCATCGATGAGTAATACTTTAAGCATGATCTTTAGTTTTGTATTGGTAGGTTGATTTCTACTCTGGTGCCAAGGGCCACTCCATCAGCATCTGTCATATCAATGATTTCCAGCGATCCCGTGGCCCCGCCACTTTTTTGCATCGCTTTCAATCGTTCGAGGGATACTTCGATGCCTTTGCTCGTGTGTTTTTTGTCTTGACCTGATGTGATTTTCATTTCACGCGCGGCTTTGCGCCCGATGCCATTGTCTTCAATGATACATTGTACATGGTCATCTTTATCTGTAAAGCTGATCTTCAATTGACGCATGCCTTCTTTATGCATCAAGCCATGCCAGATCGCATTTTCTACGAAGGGCTGGATGAGCAGGGTAGGGATCTTGACTTCATCGGTA
This sequence comes from Saprospiraceae bacterium, assembly GCA_031402955.1. Classification (GTDB taxonomy): domain Bacteria; phylum Bacteroidota; class Bacteroidia; order Chitinophagales; family Saprospiraceae; genus Opimibacter. The sequence goes on along the minus strand of JANNSS010000160.1, from coordinate 7,987 downwards.
TCGATGTCTTCATCACACTCGATGGTATACGTAAAGGCTTCTTTGAAACGAACAGATTCGAGTTCGACGTAGAGTTTGAGGATGTCCAGTTCTTCCCGGAGTGAAATACTTTCTTTATCACTGTGGATCAGGATCGAACGCAGCAGTTTCGAGAAGCGGGAAAGATATTTGGTAGCCACCATCTCTTCATTCGCCAGGATCATCTGCTGGATGGAGTTAAGGGCATTGAAGAGGAAGTGCGGATTCATCTGCAGACGTAAACTCTGTAGCCGTGACTCTGTAGCTTTTTGTTTGTTCTGCAGCACTTCGATCTGCGCTTTTTGTTTTTCCTCTTCAGCACGTATGCGCTGAAGTTGATTAGCCGAAAGTAATGCTATGGTCGTCAGGAGGTTCATGTGTTTTTGGGTGAAAAAGTTCTTTTCGGAATGTTCACTATCGATCACACCGAATACCTGTCCGTCCATGACAATCGGTACAGCAATCTCAGAAAAGCGCCTGGTGTCATCTACGATGTATCGGGGATCACGTTCTGTGTTGCCAATGTTTTCTGCTTTCTGCGTTTGGGCTACGGTGCCCGTGATGCCCTGGCCTACGGGTATTTCAATGGGCTGGAGGATGGTTTGGTCTTTGGGGTTCTTGGGGCCGTACGCTGCTTTTTGGACGAGGACGTTGCGTGAAGTATCCAGCATATAGATCACACACTCTTCAAGGTTGAGTTTGCTGATGCAGTTTTTAGCTACGTCCCATAGCATCTCATTTTCATCTTTGTGCCGGTTGATCTGTGAAGCGAAATAATGGATCACCACTTCTGTCTCTAATTGTTCACGCTGGTCTTGTTGTTTACGGCGATTACGACTGATGAGTGCCCAACCAAGTAAACTGAAGAGACCGAGGACGGTGAGCCTAAACCACCATTGACTGTAAAACGGTGAGGCAATCAGAATGGTCACTGTGTTTTCTGCATCCTGCCACTGCCGACCATCATTGCTGACCATGACCTGAAATACATATTTGCCTGATGGAAGTGAATTGTATCTCACGGCATTTTGATCAACGAGGCTGATCCAGTCAGGGTCAATGCCGTTCAGTTTGTATTTGTAATAGGTCCGCACCTGCGGTGAAAAATCAATGGTACTGAAGTGGAAGGTGACCTGACGATCAGAAGAGGAGAGGGCGAATGTATCAGATCTCGTAATATTGGAAACAATATCCCGCGTTTCTATTTTATGGATTAGCGTGGTGAAGGAAATCTTTTTGTGAAAAAGCGAATCCGGATCAAAATATTGGAAGCCGCGTGGTGTACCAAACGCAAATTCGCCGTTAGGCATCTTAAAGTAGGAACCAACACGAAATCCATAGATGCTCAGGCCATGGCGTGTGTCAAAGGTCGTCAGGCTTGAGTCCTCCGGCGTATAGCATGCCAGTCCGATATCATTGCCGATCCACATGCGGTTGTGTTTATCCAGGATCAGTCCTTCAGCACGGTTTATCAGCAAACCATCTTTCTGTGTCAGTGATTTTATTTTACCATCTGCAAAAATGATGGTCAACCCTGCCCGCGTTCCAACATACATGTTCTTATGGAGGTCTGAGCCGAGAGAAAAGATTCCATTATGTATCAATCCTTCCGCCATCGTATACCGACGCACCTCATTGGTGGAGAGATTGCAGTGAGCAACTCCGCCCGATGAAATGGCAATCCACAAGTTGTTTTTATCCGTAAATTCCAACAAGTTGCAATGCGTCGAATCAAAGTTGGATAAAATGGACTGTTCGAAATGGTCTACTTCAAATGTAGCCGGATTGATCCTGCATATACCGTTTCTCCCGCAAGCCCAGATGAAATCATCAGGTCCGGTCACCAGTCTGTTGATACGTTCCATTTTCAGGGCATACTTTCTGTCTCCGGTATGCGTGATATGCCTCACGAGCTTCCGTTGTTTATCGAATACGATAACCCCCTGGTTGATAGTGGTAGCCCAGATATGGTCTCTGTTGTCGATAACAATCGATATGATTTCCTGAGGAGATGGTAGGGGCATCCCATCCTTGTCCTTGAAGTTGATAAAATGAGTGATGTTGGAATTGCGGTTCCATTCCAGTAAACCTTCACCAGTGCCGATGTAATAGGTTTGGTTGTCCGTAGTGGCAATACCTGCTACATATCCATCATATCCTGTTCCATGCGCATCAAGGAATACCTCTTGGTTATTGACGATCTCCCGGCTGTTGAAATAGCTGATGCCTGCAGGATTGCAGGTGATGAATACCCAGCCTGAAGAGTTTACTTCGACAGTTGCGGTGACATTGGCACTAATGGAGGAAGGGTCGGCATAATGGTGCCGGTGATTATATATTTTCCGCGCCAGATAGTCGTAGATGAATATGCCATGTTGTTTTGATGTAAGAATATACTGATGGGCATTAATTTTTTCCGCGAAGCTGAAAGTGGTATTGTCCGGAATTTGATAATGATCCTTCAGTGTCCTGAAAGGATAGGTGATCGTTGAGGTGACCAAGTCAATGATTTTAACTTCGCCAGACTCACGATCAAAGACCATGAGTGAATCACCCTCCATTTTGGTGAGTAAGGTGCAATGCGCATAGTCATATCTATGTTCAAACTGCCTGGTTTTATAATTGACCTTGTAGAAAGCATCTTCCTGGACAAACAAATAGTGATCATCATCATAGTAAAAGACCTGTTTGTAAAATAGCTGTTGCAGTGAATCGAGGCCCTTAATTTCGAGTTTGGTAAACTGGCTTACGCTGAGTGAATCATATGTGCTCAGGGGCGCTTCAGGGGTGAGCATATAATGTCCGCTGGACGTAAACAGGATCAGATTGCCATGCTGTGATTCCAGTATCCATCTGGTCTTGATAAACGTGTTGTCTTCATATAGTCCTACGCGATGAAATTTTCGTTTTTCATCGATGATCGTCAGGTGGCCGCCAGTCGTAAGAACCCATATCCGGTTGTTGCTGTCACAGGCGACATGTACGATGTTACTGCTCTGCAGTTGTGGATATTCCGTAGCAAAGTATTTTTCCACTGTTTTGCCATTGTACATGTTGAGTCCATTACCGGTGCCGATCCAGAGGTTTCCTTTTTTATCTGTACACATATCCACTACGCCGAGGTATGACAAACCATCACTGGTGTTGAGATGCCTGAAGGTGATATTGCTTTGTCCATGCAGCCCCAGGGAGCTGATCAGGATTGAGATATGTAGGAGCAGCTTGTTAATCATCGTTATCTGACAGGAATACCAGTTCCCCGTCCATGTCTTCGTATGTAGTCATCAGGCTTGTTGAGCTGTAAAGGGCGCCTCTAATAACCCAATGATAATTAATTATCCGTATTGATAGACAACTCATTATAAAAGGTGTTTTTCCCATTTTGATAGTTATTAGAAGCGCCCTAAACTATTGTGATTGAAGGTTTTGCAAAGTAATAAATTATTCTGCGGTTATTCCTGCCGAGGGAACGGTTTGAACTTATTCAGCCCCGATTACGACCAGATTCCAGGTGCCGGAGATATCCGGATCGCCCCCGACACCAGGATTGAATAGCGTGACAGTACATCCGGTAGTCGTGACATCTTTGATTTGAACGGTCATCTTATCACATGGCCCTGTAAATCCTGATTGAATATTGCCTAATGATACTACGGGCGGCGAACTGAATGCCGTTCCGAAACTGACACTGGAGGTTGAAGAGCCACCCACAGGCATATTGAAATAAATCAATTGGACGCTTGCTGTTTCCATGCGCATCTGTGTTGATGTGCTGTTGCGGACAATACCTTTATTTCCTTTCACAGTGACAGTGCCTTTAGTCATCAGGTTACCGCTGTTACCCACCGAAAACATTTCATTCACATCATTATGTAAGGATGCGAGTTTGCCTGTTCCATGATGAATCACATAAAAGGCTTCCGAGTCATTTTCTTCATTGTTCACCTGAACTCTCATCGTCTGACCTTTGCTTTCATCGATCAGCCACAAAGTATTGGTTTGCGCAACCGGGTTGTAAGAGACAAATTTGCCGGGAATGCCCCATGATGTGCTGCTGCTCTCCCCTAATACCCCAATACCCACTGAAGGAGCATTCGTTCTCCCCATGATACCGCTTCCACTATCTCCATTGTTGATCCCAATAATGGCGCTTGCATTTGTATTGGCCGTCCCTTTAAAAGCATATGACTGCGAACCGGTGACTACAGCTTCCACGCCTACGCCAAACATATGGTTGTTCTCAGCGTATACTGCACCTTTTAAGGAAGAGTTACTCTGGCCTTTAATTGCATATCCCCCCTGGTAGTTTTCGCCCAACACACTGGTGCCATTGGCGTCAGAGGTGAATGCATGAAGGCCTCGTTTGTCAGCATTGATATTGATGCCGTAGGCATCGCCTGCATATTGTACATCGATTCCACTGTTAACTGTTGGGGTATGTAATGAAATCACTTTGAGCGCGTTTCCTTTGCTTTTGTTTTCAATATAAACTGCTGGCTTATGAATATCACTGATACTTCCGGTGGTATTGTTTTTGTAAAAATAGCCAGTAGTGCCAATACCGTTTTGTATTATTTCAAGACCATTCCCGTTGTTATTGTTATTGTACATTCCCAGATAAAGACCACCGCCCAGGCCGTAGTTTGAGCCTACCATCATGAGATTGGTCACAGCTGGATTAATGGTCTGAATGGTCACCGCAGACCCAAGTCCTTCCGTATACACATCCAATGCATGACCGGTAGAATTCAATTCATTTTCAATCGCAAACCTGGCTCCACCACCATTTTCACTGATGGCATTCACTCCATAGCCATATCCTGCAGTCGATACATTGATGGCGTTTGATAGGTTGTTTGATGCAGTGAGTGTCAAATCAACACCTCTTCCAACGCCCTGGTGCGTGATGCCCAAAGCTGCATTTGGATTGACACTGCTGGTCATTTCAATCAGTGCCGCTTTGCCTTGCGTACCAATGCTGCGACCTACAAGTGCGATGGCATTTTCTTCCACTTCTCCCAACACACCAATGCCATTGAATTCGGTATGCGAACCATAGATACCTGCAAAATCAGTATTTCCACTGTATCCGGCGACGCCATGATTCATGATCGATGAGCCAAATACGCCATTTCCTGCGCTGCTGGTGCCGACTACGCCTTGTCCATTGGCATTGTCGCCCCAGACACCCATCGTAAAACCAGGATTGATTCCACTTTGCAGAATGCCGCTTCGTCCAAATACTGCTGCAGAACCGCCGGTCGTATTCGCATTAGTGACACCAAACAATTTAGTCGGACTGCCGAAGGTGACATTGTACGGAAGAAATAGGGAATCATTTCTTCCTTTCCAATTATTGCTCAGCGCATCCCACTTTAATACCGTTTTATCAAAGGGAAAATCCGCCGAAACGTCAAGATTTTGAATTTTGACAACAGAAGGTGTTGGGTAGCTGCCAGATAAATCCCCTCCTGCCGGTCCTGTTGGTAAAATGGGAGCACCTTCTTTCAATATTTCCTTCCAGGCGCCAAGAGTGAAAAACCAAAAGCTGTAGGTATTGATGTCATAGACCAGAAGGCCTTCAGCGGCTCCACTGATCGATTGCCGTTCGTTGGTTCTGAGCCTGGGTATCAGAACACCTTTGGTATAGCTTGATATATCGAGGATCGCTGAGGAATCAGGTATCGCATTACTGGTATTGATGGCGACACCTTGAGAAAAGCTGCTGACAGAGATCAGTAGCAAGGCGGAAAAAAAGAGGATCTTTTTCATTCGGATTTATTTTATACTACGAATGTATCATGGAGAAAAAAGTACATGCCGGTATTCCTATTGAAAGGAAAAGCAAAATGATTGATCGGTAAGTTGCCTGCGTCCGGGTTTGTCCTTTGTACCGATCAATCGATCAGACATGCCGCCAGGTAGATCTGAAGAATTTGTAACGGAATACTGATCTTTGAGCCATATTCCTGTTGGGGTGTCGGATAAATGACATTTTGAAACCCAACCTCTGGATCCTGAATAACGTACGATGGAAGTATACACCTTAACTTTAAAGAAATAATCAACATTTACTTGTCAACTCCAATTCATTACCATATGAAACTAGGTTTACCACTTTTTGCAATATTTCTTTTCCTGTCAGTTTCGGTCGTGGTGCCCGCCCTTGCGCAAACAAACATCGAATGGCAGAAAAGTATCGGCACCCCTTTCCATGACAATGCCCTTCAGATATTTCCGGATGAAAAGGGAAATATCATCGTGATCGGAAAAGAAACACATGCTGACTTTGCGGGCAACATCAGAGAATATATGATGGTCGTCAAGTTTAATGCTGACGGTCAGGAAATCTGGAAGACTTACCATGATGTGGCCTTCAATGTGTTTAATGCCCCGGTTGATTACGGCATTGGTGATCATTTCTACACCGAGGAATTCGGAGATACCTTATTAAATCTGATCATCACGATCCAGGGCCGCGTGCTTCAATACAAGATCCTTGATCATTCAGGGCAATATTATTTCTATGAAGAGACCTTGTCAGACATTATGGATGTCAATCGGGAAAATGAAAAGGTGTATGCTAAAGTATTATGCTCCATTCAGCAATCCTGCTACGGTCCGGACTCCCTGGTCGTGCAGCGCTTTGATCTGTCCCCTGACTCCCTGATTTTTGACCCTGTGGTCTGGACGTTTGAAATGAAACAGAATTTCAGGACTGCACCTGTCCAGGGGTATTATGAATTTGATATCCAGGAGATACGGGAAGATGCACAAGGAAACACCTATCTTCTTGTTCAGATCGAGAAATGGGAGTTTCAGTTTTGTACCGATTGCGCATCCGCTTTTATAGATGCATGGTGCGAGGTATTCAAATTTGATGCTGAAGGCAATTTCCTCGATCATCTCAATATCAAAACCACCAGAGCTGTGGTGAGTGGCATGCGTTTTATCCAGTTGGATGATGAAAGTATCACGATCCAGGTCAATGATATCAATGCTGCAGGTACAAAGTTGCTGACGACCATCTGTCGGATAAGTCATGACCTCACGATTCAGGATAAATTTGAGATGGAGGAAGCTTATAACCTGATCCGTGTTGATGCTGAGGGTAACCTGGTGACCTGCAAAAACATATTTGATGCCGCGGACCCTCAGATCAAGGGGCTATCGGATATATTGGTAACCAAGTTTGATCGTAATGGAAATTTTATTGAGCAGGCTTATTTGGGTGGCTCCAGTTGGGATTACCCCCATGATCTGACAGTGACCGATGATGGTGCGATCTATTTTTTAGCCAATACAGAATCAACGGACTTTGATATCACTGAGACCTTTGGCGGCCAGGATATCTGGCTGGTGAAACTTACGGAGGATGGGGCTACGCGTGTAGATAGTGATTTGCCGGGTGTTTCGCTTTCAGTCTTTCCGAATCCATGCACTGACCATTTCAATATCACCGCTGACGAACAACTCAACGTATTGGTCTATGATATGATGGGTAAGGAAGTGCTCCGTCAGCAAGTCAACCCATCAGGTCAGATAGAAGTAAAAATGCTCCCTGCAGGTACGTATGTGCTCAGAGGCATGAATGATGCCCAACTGGAATTTGTTGCCCGGCTGGTAAAGTTATAATCCCAGCCAATTGAATTCAGCAAATAAGCATATGGGTGGGAGGAGTTCACACCTGCCGCCTTTATGCTACTCCTGGTTCTTGCTTAACTCACCCCCTTCCCCTCTCTCTGGAATAGTTTCGTGTATGCGCATGATCTTCCAGGAAAGAGGGGCGTTCGATTATCGGTGCAACACATAATTGTGCAGGGCGAGATTCTTTTAATAAACCCATCAACCCTTCAACGCAGTCTTGAAATAAAATAAAGAGAAGAACTAACATGGTCCCTGAGCCTGTCGAAGGGTAAAAAGCGAAGAACTCTCCCCGCGCCGCCCTCTCTTCGCGAAGCGAAGAGAG
>JANNSS010000159.1:0-4842 GCA_031402955.1 Saprospiraceae bacterium | reverse complement strand
CATGTACGACCTCATCATCATCGGCGCTGGCCCAATCGGCATGACCTGCGCCATCGAAGCAAAGCGGGCAGGCCTGGACGCCCTCATCATCGACAAAGGCATGCTGGTGAATACCCTATTTCATTTCCCTACCAATATGACTTTCTTCTCCACCTCGCTCTTGTTGGAAATAGGAGATGTACCGTTTGTCAGCCATGATGAAAAACCAACCCGCCGTGAATCACTCGAATACTATCGCAGGGTGTATGAGAGTTGGAAAATCAATGCGCATTTTTATGAAGAAGTACTGGATGTAAAAAAAGAAGAACAGCTTTTTAAGGTCAGCACCACCAAGGCGACCTATCATTCAAAAGCGGTGGTAGTCGCGACCGGTTTCTACGATCTGCCGGTATTGATGAATGTTCCTGGTGAAGAACTGCCCAAAGTACTGCACTACTATGATGAGCCGCATCCCTATGTAGATCAGCAGGTAGCTGTTATCGGCGCCGCCAATTCGGCTTGCGATGTAGCCCTTGAACTATGGCACAAAGGCGCAGAGGTCACCATGATCATCCGCGATGGCGCCATCAGTGAACGAGTCAAATACTGGATTAAACCCAATATCGAAAATCGGATCAAAGAAGGCTCCATCAAAGCGCACTTTGATTCAAAAGTATCTTCCATCGCACCAGGCACTATTGAAATAGTCACACCGGATGGCCCGCTTTCTCTCCCAAATGATTTTGTATTCGCTATGACCGGTTATCAACCCAATTTTAAATGGCTACAAAAAATTGGTATCGAACTCACGCATCAACCGGAAACAGAACTGAATTACAATCCTGATACGCACGAAACAAATGTCGCAAATTTATATGTTGCCGGCGTCGTCTGCGGCGGCATGTGCACCAATAAATTCTTTATTGAAAATGCACGGGATCATGCGGAGAAAATCATTAAGCATATTTTATAACTTATACATTGATATGCAAGCTTCGCTTGCATATCATAAAAAAACGTTAAGCTTAAGTTTACTTAAGCTTGGGCGTTGACAAGGTTAACCTTGCTTAAACGTTTACTTACGGATACTTCCGTTTATCCAACGGTTCGTCATAAAGGACTCCCTATTTTTCCAAATAAAATGTCCACCGGTTACCAAATTGACAATCCTGCAGAATCATACTTCCTTACACTTACCGTCGTTGACTGGGTTGATATCTTTTCAAGAAAAATTTACAGAGATATCATGCTCGACAGTCTTGCGTATTGCAGAGCCCAAAAAGGATTGCAGATATGGGGTTACATCATCATGACCAATCATGTGCATTGCATCCTGCGAGCTAAGAACGGAAATCTGCCAGACGTTCTGCGAGACATGAAACGTTATACAGCCAGCAAGATCATCAAGGCTATCGCCAGTGATACGGAAAGTCGCATGGACTGGATGCTCAAACGATTTGAATTTGCAGCGAGAAGAAACAGCAGGGATAGTTTTTATCAGTTTTGGCAACACAATAATCACGCAGAAATTATACACACACATGAATTCTTCTGCCAAAAACTCAATTATATTCATCAAAACCCGGTGCGGGCGGGCTGGGTTGAAAAGCCTGAGGATTGGCTTTATGGGAGTATGAGGAATTATTTGGGGATGCCTGGGTTGATTGAGATTGATGTAAGTGATTTTTAAAATATTTTACGCAAGCTAAAGCTTGTGCACGCGAAAGCTTAAGTGAACTTAAGCTTAACGTTTGTATATTATAAAATGCAAGCTGCACTTGCATTTTATATATGATCCCGACTTTGAATACTAATCATCACTGGTTCCAACGGCCTCAACGTAACAAGCGGCTTTTCCGTCACCACCTTACTGATCATCGTGATATCCCAAAGACGTATGATGTCTGTAAGAATAAGCTGCATTTCCATCATTGCAAAATGCTCACCAATACACAACCTCGGGCCTGCACCAAACGGCATAAAAGCTTCCTTGTTAAGATCCGGATCATCCCAGCGATCCGGAAAAAATTGTTCAGGATCCTTCCAGTATTTAGGATGCCTGTGCATACCCCGGATATAGATGATCCAGACGGTTCCCTTTGGTAAATGATAATCAAGCACATGATCATCTTCCAGTGAAATTCTGTCGACCACCCATGCCGGTGGGTAAAGCCGGATACTCTCGTGGATGACATTACGTATCATGGTTTCCATTGCACCATGCTCAGCTGATCGGATTTGGTTTGCATATTCCGGATGCTTGCCTAATAAATAAATCATCCATGACAAAGCATTAGCAGAAGTCTCATGACCCGCTACAAATAGAATCAAACACTCATCGATGAGTTGTTCGTCGTCCATACCAAGTCCCGTGTCTTCATATTTTGAATCAAGTAGCATGGAAAGCAAATCATCCGGATGCTCATTATGTTTCCTTCGTTCTATAATGACTTGTCGTATAATGTCCCTCGCCCCAGTAGCCAGAACAATGTGATGTCTGATCGCCCCTGTAAGGCTAAACCACCATCGCTTATATGGCTGCCTGACTTCCTTTACAATAAAAGATTGCAGCGTACTGATCAGGTCACTGAGTTGCAACAACCCACTTTCTTCAAGTGAAGTCGTAAACAGTGTCCTTGCCACAATTCTGAACGTGAGATGATTCATTTCCGCATACGCATCAAACTCCGTGGATGATTTTGCGAAGCCGGCCCATCTTTCCATACAGGCATCTACCTCTGTCTTCATCAAGGATTGAAGTGCTTCAATTCGTCGCTTATGAAATCCCGGCTGAATAAGCCTGCGCTGTCGAAGCCAATAATCCCCGGTTGAGGTGAGTAATCCTCGGCCTGTGTACTTGGCAAGCAAATCGGTGACGATGGCTGATTTCTCATACCTCCTGTGATTCTTCTGCAGTACATGCTTTACGGCCACAGGATCAATGGTGAGCACTCCTTTCTCCACGCCGCCCATGTAAAAAGTATAGGTCGTCCCAAGCAGTTTCAACGTATTGTCAATAATAGGAATGGGATTATGGATAAACTGCCTCGCATGCAGAAGAAATTTTATCCGGCTTGCGATCGGTGGAAGTTTATACTTTGGCATATCCGGCAGTTTAAGAAGAAAAAACTTTGTCAATCAATATCAAATGCTTCAGCGATATGAATCGCTGTGCGTCCCGTGAAATCTGCAATCTGATGCCGGCAACTAAATCCATTGGCTACGACCATCGCATCCGGATGGTCTTCGATCGCAGGGATCAATACACGCTCAGCCATTTTCTTAGAGACCTCAAAATGCCTGGCTTCATATCCAAACGAACCAGCCATGCCGCAACAGCCACTATCAATCTCTGCATATTTTACTTCCGGCCACATCGCAAAAATGGACCTGACAGCATCCATCCCATAAATGGATTTCTGATGGCAATGCCCATGCACCATGATCTCCCTTGATTTAGGACGTATCTTCCGGGCAGATGTTTCACTTTGTGACAATACCTGGAGAAGTATTTTTTCAAACGGTACAATTTGTTTCAACAACCGGGCCGCATGATCATCCTGAATGAGATCAGGTATGTCGTCCGTCCAGGCAGATGCACAACCTGGCTCCAACACTCCCATCGGAATGTTCTTTTCTAGCCATGGAAGTATCTTTTGAATACCGGGTTTCACTTTTTGCGCAGCATCCCTCAGAAATCCATGTGAAATCCTTGGCCGCTGACAACATCCTGCATCAAGCAACATCACCTTTTGTCCTAACCTTTCCAAAACTTTTACTGCAGCAATGCCCGACTGCGGATGATGGCACTGTGTGTATGTATCGACTAACAGGATGATATCCGGATCAGTCGTTTTGGTGTTCAATTTCTTAATAGATTTTGTCCAGCTCTTTGTGGCATATGATGGAAGATCCCTTCGGAGGTCCATGCCCATCATTTTCATCATCACCTGTTTGACGATCGGAAAGGATTGCACCATATTGACCAGTGCTGCTTTGTTTCCTGCGATGCTTCTGGCCAGGTCCGGGCTGCGGCCGATCATTTTATCTATCCATGATGCACCATAGCGATCGTATTGATGTTGCATGACCTCTCCTTTCAATCGCGCCATATCTACACTGCTCGGACACTCAGCTTTGCAGGCCTTGCAGGAAACACAAAGATCCATGACTTCAGGCAACTGCTTATTAGCTAGTCCATCTTCCAACTGTCCTGACATGGCAAGTCGCAATGCATTGGCCCTCCCTCGGGTTGAATCAATTTCATCACGGGTGACCATAAAGCTGGGACACATCGTACCACCTGCAATTTTTCTACAGGCGCCTAATCCAGAGCACTGATGAATCGCTGTATAAAAATCTCTTTGCTCCCTGTAATGATATACAGGATCAAACGGAAGATCTTCATACGAAGGTCCATACCGAAGATGGCTATCGATGGCAGGTGGATCAACAATTTTTCCTGGATTGAGCAGGAATCGGGGATCAAAGAGTGCTTTTGTTTTTACAAAACCTTCATAAATTTTTTCACCATAAAAAGCACTGAGATATCCACTACGCACGATACCATCTCCATGCTCACTGCTCCATGATCCACCATAATATTTTACACGCTGAAAGACTTCATCTGCAATAATTTTAAAATGGTCAATATCTCCTTGCAACCTAAGATCCAGAATCGGTTTAATATGAATCACACCCACACTAGCATGTGCATAATAGTCAACGCCTACTCCACGTCGTTCACAGATCTCCACCACATCCGCAATGAAAGCATCCAGAAGTGGTAATGGAATAGCCGCATCTTCAATCACCGGAACACCCTTTTTGTCAGTTGGTTCGCCGAGTAGCAATCCCAATCCG
>JANNSS010000158.1:0-11382 GCA_031402955.1 Saprospiraceae bacterium | reverse complement strand
AAAAAAAGTAGGGGTTCAATATATTGAACCCCTACTTTTTTTACCCTGCCTTTTTTTGTTTAGGCCCGCAATACATTGAAAGGTTAGAGCACTTTCAATAATTCTTCCTCTAGTGTTGTACGAGGATTGACAGCCGCGATTTTTCCATTACGGTCTATCAGGAATGTTTTGGGAATTCCTGAAACGCCATATTGTCTTGCCGCCTGGGTATCCCATTTGGTAAGTTCACTCACATGGTAGGGCCAGGTCAATTGATCTTTTTCAATAGCGGCAATCCAGTTTTTCTTCGATTGCTCCAGGCCAGCCTGAAACTGAGTCTCATCAGGATATCTGGCTTTTGAACGACTATCAATTCCATCAAGTGATACACTAAAGACCGTAAATCCTTTCTCCTTGTATTTATTATAGACCTCGACTACATGAGGGTTGGATTTCCTGCACGGTCCACACCATGAAGCCCAGAAATCGAGTAATACTACTTTGCCTTTCAGGTCAGCCAAAGAATAATTTTTACCGTCAGGGCTTTTAAGGGTAATGTCGGGCGCAGCCATGCCAACCTGGATTGCTTCCGCCGCCTGACCCTGAGCAGCTGCCTGTTCAAGGCCGGCGGCAAATGTGGCGTATTGAGCTGAATACTCATGATTAGGATATTTCTTAGTCAATAGGGCTGCTGCCGTCTTGTGGATATCATAAAACTCTGGCCTGTTGCCAAACGCATTGATGGCCATTTGCATTCCTGCCATTGGATACGGCGTATTCTTGATGTAATCTTTCACATCGTCAGCTGTAATCTTGCCGGTGGACAGCAGGTGAGTAGCCTCCATAAAATCTTTAGCACTTTCCGAACCCCTGATTTCCATGTCACTTGTTCTCATCCCCTCCAGTGTTCCATTCACCGTCACGGTCGAAGAAGCATCTTCCAGGACAAGAAAAAGTTTTCCTGCTCCAATTCGGAGTCTGTAAATAGCAGCAGGCAGTGTTTCTTCCAACTTGAGTGTAAAATCGCCATTGGCGTCTGTGTCACCCTGGCTCATAACAATTGTATTACTGTTGGGCCCCATTTGATCAAGGTACACCTTCATGTTGGGCGCATCTGAAATGGTTCCGGTAATATTGGTCCCTTTTGATGAGATGGCTCCGCAGGAAGCGATACTGATGATCGAGAGGATAAAAAGACCGATGGTAAGATTTTTCATAGGTATGTACAGGTTTGAAATTTATTGTTCTAGAATGTTGGATAGTGCGTTTTGATATTGTGTTTTCCAATCGGTGACAGCTCCGAAATCCAACCCGTCTATGGTCATCACAGGGGATGTTACAGTGCCTAAACGTATAAACGGGATAGCTTGTTTAGCCAGCAAATCCTCCGTTTTGGTTAAATTTTCCTTATTGACCGTGATGATAATTCGACCCTGACTTTCGCTAAAAAGGAAAATGTCTTTTCTTGCTCCGGCCGGAAGCGATACATTGAACCCTAGTGACCCTGCCATAGCGCTTTCGGTGAGTGACGTGAGTACACCTCCTTCTGAAACATCATGGGCGCTTGCTACCAGCGACCTACCGATCAGCTGACTGATGACCTCGTGGAGATTGAATTCCGAATCGAGGTCGAATTCAGGACAAGCCGTCAAACGCTGACCCATAATTTCACGGAAGTAAACTGAACCATCTGCATTGGTTGGTATAGTCCCGAGCATCAGGATATGATCACCTTCTCTTTTAAAGGAAAGTGTAGTGGCATGTTCCTTTTTTTCCACAAGACCTACCATACCAATTGTTGGTGTTGGATATACGGGTTCAGTTTTGTCTTTGAGCACTGATTGATTATAAAAGCTCACATTGCCTCCGGTCACAGGAGTCCCATATTTTCTGCAAGCCTCGCCCATGCCTTTGATAGCGTGGACAAACTGATAATATACTTCAGGATTGTATGGGTTTCCAAAATTGAGGCAATTGGTGACTCCCAAAGGGATCCCACCTGAACATCGAATGTTTCGGGCTGCCTCCGATACAGCTATCATCGTCCCGGTATAGGGATCTGCATGCACATAGGTACTATTGCAGTCGACAGTGACAGCTAATGATTTATCGGTGCCTTTAAGGCGCACAATGGTAGCATCGGAAGGGTCATTTGTGTTTGTATTCCCGGTCCGAACTGTGTGATCATATTGCTCATAGACCCAACGTTTCGAAGCGATATTGGGTGAATTCATGATTCGATGGGCGATCGAGACTAACTCACTGTCTGAAGGTACTGGTGGATCATATGGTTTTATATCGTCCATATAGGCAGGGCGGGTGGATTCACGGTCATAAACCGGAGCACCGCCTCCAAGCACTAATGAAAATGCAGGGACATCTGCCACTTTTTCACCATGGCGGAAATATTCGAGTCTGCCGGTATCAGTGACTTCGCCTATCTGTGCGCACTCCAGATCCCATTTGTCAAATATGGCGGTGATTTCTTTTTCTCTTCCTTTATGTACGACTACCAACATCCTTTCCTGGCTTTCAGACAGGAGTATTTCCCATGCATGCATGTTTTCCTGCCGGGTGGGGACCAGGTCCAGATTTATGATCATGCCTGTGCCCGATTTGGCACTCATTTCGGATGTTGAACAGGTAATGCCTGCTGCGCCCATATCCTGCATGCCGACAACGGCGCCAGTCTTGATAATCTCAAGAGTAGCTTCAAGAAGAAGCTTTTCCTGGAAGGGGTCACCTACCTGGACTGCCGGTAGGTCCTCGGCAGAATTTTCAGTAAGATCCGCAGACGCAAAAGTTGCGCCGTGGATTCCATCCCTTCCTGTAGCTGAGCCTACGATAAAGACAGGATTGCCCGGACCATCAGCACAGGCGGATATCGTTTCCCCGATTTTGACGATGCCGATTGACATCGCATTGACCAGAATGTTTTGCTGATAGCAAGGATCAAAATAAACCTCGCCTCCAACTGTAGGGACTCCAAGGCAATTGCCATAATCACCAATCCCACTGACTACTCCTTTGATAAGGTGCCTCATATGAGGGTGATTGGGGTCGCCAAAGCGAAGAGAGTTAAGCGCTGCAATAGGTCTGGCTCCCATGGTAAATATATCACGATGGATACCTCCGACGCCTGTCGCTGCACCCTGGTATGGCTCGATAGCCGAGGGGTGGTTGTGCGATTCAATCTTAAAAGCACATGCTATACCTTCCCCGATATCTATTAATCCGGCGTTTTCTTCCCCGGCGGCAACCAGCAGCCTTCCTCCATCTCGGGGGAGGGTTTTCAGATACTTTATAGAGTTCTTATAGGAGCAGTGTTCACTCCACATCACAGAGTAAACGCTGACTTCGGTGAAGTTCGGCACCCTGCCCAGCACTGAACAAATCTTGTCAAATTCATCCTTGTTTAGACCCAACTGGGCTGCCACCTTGAAATCCACTGCCTGTTCAGTTTCCTGCATAACGGTTCATATGAGCCGCAAAAGTAATATATCTCAATGATAACAGCTAAATCAGACAGTGACATAATATCGGAAAGAATAATAGGGTAGCATGGGCGGCGAGCATAAATGTCTTCAAAAGCATAATCTATTTTAGATTTAACCTTCCGGCTCTGTTATAACCCGTATTGCCGTATCTTGAGGAGAACCGTAAAATCCAATGTCAAATGAAAAATATACTTGTAGCCCTTGATATGAAATCAACAGATGCCAGACTTCTGGGACAGGCATCCTTTCTGGCTGAAAAATGTGGAGCGAAAATCTGGATGGTACATGTGGCCTCGCCGGATCCTGATTTTGTAGGCTTTGAAATGGGTCCGAAATATATCCGGGATTTTGTGGCAGATGAATTGCGAAGCGATCACCGAATGCTTCAGGCGTATGCCATCGAATTACATGGGAAGGACCTGGATGCGGAAGGACTCCTGATCCAGGGCCCAACAGTAGATA
Organism: Saprospiraceae bacterium; assembly: GCA_031402955.1. Lineage (GTDB taxonomy): Bacteria > Bacteroidota > Bacteroidia > Chitinophagales > Saprospiraceae > Opimibacter. The sequence continues at coordinate 7,444 of JANNSS010000158.1, read as the reverse complement.
TGATAGAAGCTGAGGTAAAGAAGCTCAACATTGATCTGCTGATTCTGGGAAGCCACAAACATGGGTTTCTCTATGAAGCATTTGTGGGCAATACAGCAGTCAGGATTATAAAAGAAATTTCGATCCCGGTGATGATTGTGCCTCTTCCTTCAGATAATTAATTCAGCTATAAACGAATCGCAACCTTTTTAATATTCACCTTGACTACCCATCAACTAAACACTCATCAACTAATCATTCTATCAACCCACACAGGGCTATTTACTCTTTTGTTTTTTGTTGACCTATATGGGCTGAAAGAATATAATCGGATAGGTAAGCTGAAATCAGATAGCAATATGCACCCGTAAGCCCACTATCCCACTTGCCTACTTCAGCACCATATAGTTTCATGAGTTCTGCATTGTTTACTGGAATGGCGGTGTAATACGTTTTACCCGAGATTTCTCCATGCGAAATGATCAGTGTGCCTGCCAGTTCCCGCTGGTTTTCGCGAATCAGTTTTTTTACATTAAAAACATAGTTGCCGATCTTATGCTCACCCATGTCCTTAAAGGAATATCCTTTCTTCATATCAAGGCCTGACTCAACCTGGATCTTATAGCCTTTGGTCATGTAATTATACTCTTCCATGGTAGTAGGCACAGCACGCACCAGCATAGAATCCAATTGACATACCAAGGTGGAAGAGGACACAAGGAACAGAAGGAGTAAAAGGTGTTTCATTGGTGGAGGGTTTATTGATTATTGACCAACCAAAATTACCATACTCACGGCTTTATGATACAGGTAACAACAGAGAATACTCCAAATCAGCGTATACTATACATTTTCGAAACTGATACATTCTCACTATCCTTCGCCTCAGCCTTCTCCACAGCTTTTTATCTATTCTTTCAAAATGACCGCATCTATACCTTTATCCCTAACCATCTGGTTAAACAGGGGAATCATCTCCGTTTTTACGCTTGAATATTTTCTGAGTTCGGTATCAATCGACCCAAATAATTCTTCCTTCACTGCATATGCCTGATCTGTGGGACCAAACTCTCCATTACCCAGTATACTGTTGAGATAACCAATTTTATTGCTCAGCCGTACCGGGAAATTTAGCGGATCCTGGGAGCTTCTGTTTTTAGTCTGATACAACGCTTCCTCAATCTTTGTGATCATGCTATCAATTTTATTGATTTCAGTTTTGAGGGTGTCATCTGATACACGTGTTTGGTAATTCAGCAATTGTGCCCTGATATCCCTGATATCTATGATTGCCTCATGTGCTTCAGTAATCTTATCTCTTACTTCACTGGCGAAATCATGGTATCGCTGATAGCTTTCAGGTGTAGCAGGTGATCTCGGATCTTTACGTATCGTAAATGTCCTTGACTGGATAGTGTCATTGTAGTTAATTTCTACGCGGTACTCTCCAGGAATAGCCATAGGTCCTGACATGTCTGCCGCCCATAACACTAATCCGTCAAAACGCTTCGCGGAACTATAGCGGAGATTCCAGTTGAATTTGTTCATTCCTTTTTTTACGGTGACCTGGTAAGCCTTGTCCTGGTGATCCGTGCTGTATTTTACGATCGTATCGCCGTCCGGTTCAAAGAAGGTCAGCGACAGGGTATCCTCTTTTTTAATCTCCCATGGAATGTTGTAGAAAGCCATCAACCCACCTGCGTAGTTAGTTCCTGCTGTAAGGCTTTTAAAGGAATACCCGGCCATCCGGTAAGGGTCAGCCGGTTGAAAAACGCTGTATTTACCTTTAGGCGCATTGATGATCTGACGGAGTTGTACGAGTTCATCAATGATCCAAAAGCTTCTGCCTTGTGTGGCCGCGATGAGGTTATTGTTTTTGATCGTGAGGTCTGTAATGGGTACTATCGGCAGGTTCAATTGAAAGGGTTGCCAGTGATCCCCGTCATCAATACTGATGTACATGCCTGATTCTGTTCCGGCATAGAGAATGCCCGGCGCCTCAGGATCAGATCGAATCACCCGGGTGAAGTGATTTTCAGCAATTCCGGTATTAATATACTGCCATGTCTTTCCATAATCTTTTGTCCGGAGCAAATAGGGTTTGTAATCACCCGATTTATACATGGTAGCTGCTACATAGCATCCTCCATCGGTGTGAGGATCCGGTTCAAGACTATTGATCTGAATCCATTTCGGGAGGAATGTCGGCGTCACATCAGACCAGCTTGCGCCACCATCTCTAGATACATGGATCAGGCCATCATCGCTTCCCGTCCACAATAGGTCTTTCGCTCTTGGACTTTCTGCTGCAGCGAATATGGTACAGTAATATTCTACTGAAGTATTGTCTTTGGTAATCGGGCCACCCGATGAATGCAGTTTTGAGGTGTCATTGCGGGTGAGGTCAGGGCTAATTTCTTTCCAGGTCTGTCCTTCATTTGTGGTCACGTGAAGATGATTGGACGCTGTATAAAGTTTCCTGGGATCATGGGGGGAAAAGAAGATCGGAAAGTTCCACTGAAACCTATATCGCGCACCTTCAGCGCCATGGCCAAGGGTAATGTCAGGCCATACGTCTAGGCCCCGGTCCAATTGGAGGTCATGGTCATACCTGTTGATGACGCCGAGGTAGCAGCCTCCATAAACGATATCATTATTGAGCGGATCAATAGCAATGTGCCCGCATTCACATCCGGCAGTGGCTTCCCAATCTTCTTCCCCGATGCCACCACCACTGGTACGATGGGCTATTCTCACCGTACTATTATCTTGCTGGGCACCATAAATCCTGTAGGGAAAATGATTGTCAGTTGTCACGCGGTAAAATTGTGCCGTTGGTTGATTGTGGTAAGTAGACCAGTGATCACCGCCATCAAAGCTGACCTGAGCCCCCCCATCATCTCCAATGATCATCCTTGCTGCATTGTCAGGATCAATCCAAAGATCATGATGATCCCCATGATTGGAATTGTGTGCACTGAAGGTGCGGCCACCGTTGGTAGACTTATGATAAGATACATTCACGACGTATACAATGTCCTCCGATTTGGGATCAGCATAGATCCTGGAGTAATACCATGCCCGCTGACGCAAGTCCCTTTCACTATTCATTTTTTCCCATGTCTTGCCAGCATCATCTGATCTGAAGACACCACCATCTTCGTTTTCAATGATGGCCCAGAGCCGGTTTCCATTCACCGGACTTACGGTGATACCGGAGATGCCCCATGTACCTTTTGGCAATCCTTTGTTTTCAGAAATGTTTTGCCAAGTTTCTCCTCCGTCTTTACTTTTCCATAACGAAGAACCTTCACCACCACTGCTCAGTTCATAGGGCTTTCGTTGCACCCTCCAGGTAGTTGCATACAGTATTCTGGAGTTGGAAGGATCGATAATAAGATCAACAGCACCTGTTCTTTCATTGACAAATAGTGTTTGCCGCCAGGATTTTCCTCCATCAGTTGATTTATAGATTCCCCTCACAGCACTGTCTTTAAAAATATCACCCAGTACGGCCACATAGACTATATCCGGATTGTCAGGATGCACTCTTACTCTAGGAATATGGTTTGCGTTGTCCAGCCCGATGTGTTCCCATGTCTCGCCTGCATCAGTAGTCCGCCACATTCCATAGCCATAGGATACATTGCCACGGACTGTTTGTTCACCACCACCAACATAAATGACATTGTTATCGGACGGAGCCACCTCAACTGCACCAATACTTCCGCCAAAGTATCCATCAGAAATATTTTGCCAGGATTGTCCTCCGTCCAGTGTCTTCCATACACCACCCCCGGTCGAACCGAAGTAATATAAGTTGGGTTTACCGCGAACCCCTGTAACCGTTGCAGAGCGGCCACCCCTGAAAGGGCCTATATTTCTCCATTCAAGTCCATTAAACAGGGATGTATCAACAGGGGTATATGCCTGTGCAGCGGGCAAATTCTTTTTTTTCTGACCGGTCGAATAGCTGATCGAGATCAGGACAAGAAAGAAAGCGGTGAGTATTCTGACAATCATACGTAGAGTAATGATAAATTTGGCTTGAAAAATAGACAATAAACCGTGAACCATAATTTTTCCAATATTGCAGAGGCAGATTTTTCTTGCCTTCAGGTCGAAGTACATGTCCAAGAATCATGGATAGACAGGTTTATGGCAAATCACAATCTGGTCATTCCTGTCAGTGATAAATACCATCTGATCAACCTTAAACCCGTTCTTGAAGATGGTAAGCTTACGATGGTAGCAGATATACAGGAGAAGATAGGCTCCTCTTTAAGCATCACCTGCACACCTATATGGAATGTTGATCAGCAACAAATTCAACTGACGGATCTGAAGATAGACACCTTGAGTAAAAATATACTGTTGAAGAGTGCTGGTTGGTTTGCCTCAACGTTCATGGGTGCCAAAATTGATAAACAGATAGAAGAAGCCACCAGCCGGTTGTATACCCTTCAAATGGAAAAGATTCTCAGAGATGGGATATCCATTCCTATTCCAAATTCCGGAAGCGCCACCGTCCTGGTCAGATCCATCACCATTAATGAAATGACTTTCAAGGATCAAGAGATTATCGTAAAAGCACTGATAGATGGATATTGGAAACTAGAATTGAAAGGAGACTAAGACTAAGACTAAGGCTGAGGCGATTTTAAAAAAGTAGAGACTCGATTATAAAAAGTAGAGACGCGATTAATCGCGTCTCTACTTTTTATAATCGCGTCGTGACAAATATTTTAATCGCGTCTCACGCTTTAGCCCTCTTACTCTCTTGCACCTCTCACCCTCTCACATTCTCACTCTCTCACAATCGCAGACTGATCCGATGGAGCCCGGGCCTATATTCTTTAAATATAATCATTTCAATCTCTTCCAGGTGTGATGGGTTATACACAAAATCAATATCCTCCACATCGACGATCACGATAGGGTAGGAAGGTTGACTGTAAAAGAATTCAAAGTAAGAATCCTGTATGTTTTTCAGGTAAGCAGCAGTGATGTTGCCTTCATATCCTCTATCGCGCAGATTGATGTTGTGTAATAGTTTTTCAGGTGTACGATGGAGATAAATGAGCAGATCGGGATTTGGTGATGCGGAGTTGAGAATGGTAAAAAGTCGCTGGAAGAGTTTGTACTCTTTTTCATCCAGGTTTTTGCGGGCAAAAATCAGCGTCTTCCAGAAGGAATAGTCTGCCAGGGTGAAATCAATAAACAAATCTTTCTGCAGGGTGATCTGTGATAATTGTTTATGGCGCTCAGCCATAAAAAACAATTCAACCGTAAATGCAAAGCGCTCCGGGTTCTGATAAAAAAAGGGGAGAAATGGATTGTCATCAAATTCCTCAAGGACAAGCTGTACAGTATGCCTTTTGGCAAGGAGCTCGCACAGACTTGTTTTGCCTGATCCGATATTGCCTTCTATGCAGATGTATTTATACGGGGTGGCCTTGTTCATCCGGGTTGAATATATAGACTTCTCCTGTATCCCGGCAATCTAAATACAGCTCCTCGATAGTCTTGCTAAGTCCGGGATGTAACTGTTCCGGGATGAGTTCCATCAAAGGCACAAGTACAAAATTGCGTGTATGCAGCAATGGGTGGGGAATCTCTAAAGTACTTTCCTTCAACATCAGGTCACCGCGAAGTAAGATATCAATATCGATATGTCGCGCATGCCATTTTTCTGACGGGGTACGACCCACCTTTACTTCGATGGCCTTAATCAGCATGAGCACTTCGCCAGGCGATTTTGAAGTTGCTATTTCCAAAACCTGGTTGAGAAACCAGGGCTGGTCATCATAACCCCATGGCTGGGTTTCATAGATGCTGCTTTCTTTTTGAATCACTCCAACTTCATTGGCTATCAAGTCTTTAGCAAGCGATAGCTGTTTGACCCTGTCACCAAGATTGCCGCCAATGATAAGATGGTATATGTAGTTTTTCATGGAAGGTATGCCAAGGTAAAAAAAAGGGCTGAAGAGGCCAAAAGGGCTAAAGAAGCGAAAGAGGCAAATATGATTCAAAATCAAGTCCCCTTCAGAGGATTTAGGGGCAAAAGAGGCTGAAAAGTCGTAAGTACTTATTTTTTATTCCGGTCGCGCAGCCGCCAATTCATAGGGTAATGGTTTTTCCAACCTTGAGCAGTAAACTTGGCCCAGCCGAGCTGTGTTTCTTCAAAACTGATGACATACCAGCCAGAGCTTTTTACTGACGGCAAAGTGGTAGTGGTCCGCTCCAGATAATCAAGAGCAGCGCTGCGATCCAAAGGCAGTTTAGTGTAGTCATCATGCTCCGCGCCAGCCATGGCCAGAAAGTGAGAAGGGACAAAATCCCGACCCTTGAGTTCTCCTGCTTCGGCAAGGCATTCTGCCCTTGGTATGTTCATAAGCACTTCATTGGCCTTTGCTTCAGCCCCGGCAGTCAGAAATTGATTTTGAAGGTTGTTTTTTCTCAATCGTTTAGTTTCCGGTTCTGTAAGATGGGATCCCATCCATCCCGGAACAGATTCAAATAAGTTGAATGGCTTTCTTGATTTTCTGTATTTCGGTTCTTCAGTGGAAGTGTTTTGTAAAACAGCAATAAAAAGTCCTTCCCCTTTTACTTTGTGCGGATAGAGTTGGTAACCCTCATGATCACCTTGCTGCAAAGTGCTGATACCCCAATCATCGGGAAAAGAAAGAGGTACACATTGAAGTTGATGTTCTTCACTGAAGTAAGCAACATTTTGCAGGTTTTCTTCCATGCTATAGGAGCATGTACTGTAGATCAGAAAACCATCAACTTTAAGCGCTTTGACTGCATCTGACACGATTTGTTTTTGCATCAGGCTGCACGATTGTACCAGCGAGGGTGACCATTGCCTGATCGCCTCAGGTTCTTTGCGCATCATGCCTTCTCCTGCACATGGCGCATCTATCAGGAGGATATCGGCAAAGGGTTCGGTAAAAGAAGTAGCAGGTTCACCCGAAATGAACGTATTCAGAAAACCAGCCCTGGTAAGATTTTCGCGGAGTATGGTTCTGCGCTGACCAACCACCTCATTTGCAACCAGCACGTCAGCAGGACCAAGATGTTTGGCAAGGATGCCAGCCTTTCCTCCTGGAGATGCACAGACGTCGAGCCATATGCGCGGTTGATCATCAAGCTTCAGTTGGTTGATCACATCATCCAGGATCATCGAGGATGCCTCCTGCACATAGTATGCCCCAGCATGCCAGTGAGGGTCAAGGTAGAACAATGGACGTGTCTCAAGATAATATCCTGTATCACACCATTTGACCTTCTCGTTAAGCTCAAAAGAGGATCGTCCTTTGAGATGGTGCAACCTTATGCTCGTAGGAGATAGGCGATCCAGTGCATTCAGAAATTCTTCAGCCTCATTACCAAGCTGAGCCTGCATGCGCTGAACAAATTCCTGAGGTAAATGATCCATTGATGCGAAGGTAGTATTAAAGGC
>JANNSS010000157.1:0-4285 GCA_031402955.1 Saprospiraceae bacterium | reverse complement strand
GGAAAAAGTACGGACAGGACGCGTCCTGTCCGTACTTTTTCCCCTTTTTATGGCCAGGCTTCCAAACAATCCAATCCAGGATCTATGAGATTCGTGGGCAAAAGGTCATGTTGGATTTTGACCTTGCTGAACTTTATCAGGTTGAAACAAGGACCTTAAAACAGGCTGTAAAGAGAAATCTTGACCAATTTCCTGCTGACTTTATGTTTCAGCTATCGAAGCCCGAATGGCAAGAGGTTATCACAAATTGTGATAACCTTCCGGTAAATGCTAAATACCTGCCAGTCACTCCTTCCGCCTTTACCGAACAGGGAGTAACCATGCTTTCTGGTGTGCTGAAAAGCAAACAGGCCAAGCAGGTCAATATTGCGATCATGAGGGCATTCTTATTTCTCCGTCAATACGCTTTGTCACATAAAGATCTTACAATGGCTTTGAAACAATTGGAAGCCAAATATGACCAGCAATTCAAAGACGTTTATGATGCTATAAATTTCCTCTTAGCCAAGGATAATATGCTTTCAAAACAGCAAGAGCGGAACCGTAATGGGTTTAAAAATGAAAAGTGAATTGTGAGTTGTGAACTGTGAGTTGTGAGTGACTCATCAACTTATCAACCCATCAACGCATAAGCATAAAAAAGTATAAGCTTATATGCTTACCAGAACCTTGCGTAAATCACAGCTACCAATAAGAGGATAATGATGATCATCGCCCAGTGACCCTTCGATATCTTGTACATCGTCGTGTCCACTTCCAGTGCTTTTACATTTGCTCTGCCTTTGACATCCGCCAGACTGACAGCAATAATCAAAAGTGTCGTAAAGAAGAATACCCAGCCCATCTGGATGAGGAACGGTATTTCATACACACCATCACCATTGAGGTAAGCGGTATACAACCAGGTATCATTGCCTGCAATGCCCGGCAGGAATTTATCAAACAAGATCGCCAGGACAACTCCTCCTATAATACCTGAAATGGCAGCATTAGAGGTCGTTTTCTTCCAGAAAAATCCAAACAAGAACACAGGGAAAATGGCTGGTGAAATATAACCGGTGTATTTCTGAATAAATTCAAAACCACCTTTACCACCGATACCCAGGGTATCATTCCAGTTGACCGCAATCGCTATCACCAACGAAACAACCACCATCAATCGGCCTGTCCAAACCATTTTCCTTTCGTTGGCTTCTTTGTTGAAATACTTCTTGTAGATATCCAGTGTGTATATAGTCGAGATACTATTTGCTTTACCTGCCAGAGAAGCAACGATAGCTGCAGTCAATGCCGCCATGGATAATCCTCTGAGACCAGTAGGAAGGAACCCCAATACTGCAGAGTAGGCATTGTCTTCTCTGAATTCGCCATTGGTCATCATTTGTTCCTGCAGTTCACCATTCTGATATAGAACATAGGCAGCGATACCTGGCAATACTACTAATAAGGGCATCAACAACTTGAGGAAGGAAGCAAATAAAATACCTGTCCTGGCCGTCTTAAGATCAGCGCCAAGAGCCCGCTGGGTAATGTATTGGTTACAACCCCAGTAATTGAGGTTGGCTATCCACATGCCGGCTACCAGCATGGCCAGGCCTGGGAGGCTTGAATAATGATTGATTTGCTCAGGTGTTGAGTTAGCATCAGGTTTGTCAAAGATCATGTCAAAATGCTCCGGAGCAACTTTTAGTAACTGATTAAACCCAGCCAATGCATCAGTACCTAAACCGAATTTCTCGCTTACGACCGTCAAGGCAATGTAGGATGTGATCAATCCACCAACGAGCAACACCAGCACCTGGATCACATCTGTATACCCGATAACTTTCATCCCTCCAAGGGTGATAATCAATGCAAACACGGCAAGGCCTATCATGATCAGATGGAAACCCTGCCCACCTGTCAGGTTGTTGATGGCCAGTGTGCCCAGGTAAAGGATTGAAGTCAGGTTGACGAAAATATAAAGGAACAACCAGAAGATCGCCATGATCATGGCCACGGTCTCATTGTATCGTGTCTTGAGAAACTGAGGCATGGTGAAGATGTGATTCTTCAGATAGACCGGCATAAAAAATACGGCCACGATGATCAGTGAAACAGCCGCAAGCCATTCATAACTGGCTATCGCCAACCCTAGTCGAAAGCCATTGCCGCTCATGCCTATAAACTGCTCAGCGGATATATTGGAGGCAATTAATGAGGCTCCGATCGCCCACCAGGTGAGCTGACCTTCCGCCAGAAAAAACTCAGTTGAAGTTGTCGCAGTTTTCTTCTTGTTGTAATAAACCCAAAAGCCGTAACTGGCCACAGCGATAAAATAAATGAGGAATACGATATAATCCTGAGTCTGTAGGCCTTTATTCATGTAGATCGTTTTGTTTGGTTGAAATCTGTTGCCGGAAGGAGGTGATGACAAGATTACACATTATACATTTTTTATATATGAATAATGCAAATTTTTCTAACATAATACTTTAGAAAAATCTCCTGTCTGCCACACCACTTCTTTCCTGCGAATATTAGGACTTTTAATTGATTCAAGCAAATACCTGCCTATAATAAAGCCAAATAGGATGGCGCTGCCCTATCTGAAAATCGGGTGGATATCCAGATTTATCCAAACTTTCCCTTACGTTTTTGGATGGATCACCTCAAGGACAATGCTTTGGACTTGGGCCGGTCGTATAAAATCATGAAAGAAAATTAAAACAATTAGTTTTCAGTTTGTTTTAGAGACATACACAAACAAAGACATATGGGATTGGTCATTATTATCGGAGCAGGCACTGGTATTAGTTATGGTGTTGCTCAAAAATTTGGAAAAGAAGGGTACAGCATTGCCCTGATAGCCCGCAATGAATCTAAGCTGAAGGAACTGGCAACAACTTTGCAGCAGGAAGGCATTGAGGTACTCTATGCAGCAGGTGATGTGGCTCAGGAAGATTCATTGAGACAGGCTTTAAACCAGATATCAGCATCGGCAGGTGTCGCAGATATGATCCTGTACAATCCATCCGGGGCTTCCAATAAAGATATCCTTGACCTTGACTGGGAGACCATTAAAGACATGCTGGATATTTCCGTAGGTGGATATTTCAATTTGATGAAAATGGTCTTACCATCCTACCTCCAGCAGAACCATGGAAAATTATTTGTTACCGGAGGTGGCCTTTCACTCAGCGGAGATCCGGGCATGACTGCCTTGAGTATAGGAAAAGCAGCGCAGCGTAATCTGGTCCAGGCCTTCCAAAAGAAAGTTGCTGACACCCATGTGCATATCGCCCAGGTGATCGTGCGCGGCTATGTGCAACCCACGGATGAAAAATATAATCCGACCGCCATTGCAGAGGTTTTCTGGAAGTTGTTTCTACAACAACCGGGGGAGTTTGAGGGGGAAATTATATACTAAGAGCGTGAGAACGTGAGAACGTGAGAACGTGAGAGAGTGAGAACGTGAGAACGTGAGAGAGTGAGAACGTGAGAACGTGAGAGCGTGAGAGCGTGAGACGTGTAAGAGAGTAAGAAGAATCGCAAGGTCGCCCCAGGATTTCCGTGCGAAAGGACGTGTGCGGCGGAAAACAGGGGTGGGGGCAGCGTTGGCTTACGCACGAACGAACGAATGTGACTGACAGATCCTTCTTACCTTAGCGACATGAAAAAATCATGGATCGTTTACTGCCTGTTGTATGGCATGATGGTGATTGCAACTAGCTCGTGTGATGAACAGCCAAGGATCATCAATCCAAATGGCGACAGCGAGCTGGCTCTGCTGATGCGCGAAATGCATACAGATGGCATGAAGACCAAAAAACAATTGGTGGCTGGGAAAAAACCGGAGATAAGCGTGAAATATGAAAAGCTTTTCACTGCCAAAGCAACCGAACCAGCAAAGGTGGCCACTCCGGAATATACAGCGTATGCCACGATCTATGAAACAGCGGTGAAAAATTTTCTCGAGCGCAGAGGCAATGATCAGGTTGAATCCTATACCATCATGGTAGATGCATGTATGAACTGCCACCAACAAATCTGTCCGGGACCGATGGTCAAGATCAAGAAACTGTACCTGTCGGATAAGGAAATTGCTTCGGTGCGCTTAGAAGATTAATTTTTGGTCCCTGAGCTTGTCGAAGGGGAGGAAAATTACCCTTTGACAGTCTCAGGGACCATGTTAGTTCTTCTCTTTAAGTTCTTTCGATAATATCAAGGTCTGGTTAACCTTTTCCTGGATGACATTCGGAATTTATCGGTCCCTGAGCTTGTCGAAGGGGAGGAAAATTACATC
>JANNSS010000156.1:0-16205 GCA_031402955.1 Saprospiraceae bacterium | reverse complement strand
GAGTATTGTTATCGAGGATTAGGATGGGGGGAGAAATGGATTCGTATATCTACGAAATATATTTCGCCGAAATACTTTGGATTATGGGGGGGAGAGTTGTGGATAAAATCCTATTGTCTTGATTTTCAATATCAATTCGTATTTCTACGAAATATATTTCGCCGAAATACTTTGGATTATGGGGGGAGAGTTGTGGATAAAATCCTATTGTCTTGATTTTCAATACCGATTCGTATATCTACGAAATATATTTCGCCGAAATACGAAAATCCGCTCATGATTGATCCTGTTTATTCTGCGCCCCCTTCACCCCGTCTGAAAATATCAAGCGTATGATGCAACGCAAACCTCACGATATCCCTGTCATAAAACACATCCCCCTGCACAGCCTGCTGAAACCAATTGATGTACATGATTTCAAAACCAACATTTTTTACGGGCGAGTACATGGCCGCAATCCCATACCGGTTTTGATCAAAGACATTATAGGTAATCTTATTGCCCACGTTGAACAGTATCTCATCGAAAATCAGGAAACTGAATTTATCTGACAATTCGTAGCCCAATTCCAGTTTATACCGGATGCGGAAAGTAGTAAAATCATAAGTATTACCGGGCTGTTTGAAAAATCGGGCTTCTGTCCAATATCGGTGATGAAGTTCAAATTTATCACTGAGATGGGTGTGATTCAAAATTTCAAAAGATGGTCGCAGTTCAGGAACATTGTAGAAGTCCTGTATTTCAGGTTCCTGCGGAAGTGAATGGTTGAAGTACGCAAATCCTAAGGCCGCACTCCACTCTTTACTTATTTTGAGCTGTAAATGCGTCCGGCTAAGAAATTGTGATTGCCTTGACGGATCCGTAAAGTTACGATCATCTATTTCCTGCCGGATTTGCCAATGATCCCCAATCGGTACTTTTAGTAAATATTTGTACCAGATTTGTTTTTGATGCAGGACTTGTTTTTGTCCCCAGCTCTGGCCTGCGGCCAACAAACACAAGAGTACAAGAATTGCTTTCACGGAGATGCTATATTTACGAAATCCTTGCAAAGATTATTAAATATAAATTAATTCTATAGAATATGTCGAAATTAAAGGAAGTAATCCGTTGCCACTGGTGCGGAACAGATCCCCTTTATGTAAGTTATCATGATAATGTCTGGGGTGTTCCAGAATATGACAATAAGGCCCTTTTCGCCAAACTCATCCTCGACGGTGCCCAGGCAGGACTGAGCTGGATCACGATTCTCCGACGACAGGAGGGATATATGGCCGTGTTTGACAACCTCGATCCAGACAAAGTAGCCAGGTACACAGATAAGAAACTTGAAAAAATCCTGCTCGATGAGCGCATCATCCGCAACCGCCTGAAAGTCTTTGCAGCACGTACTAACGCCAGAGCTTATCTCGAAATGCAAGACCAGGGAATCGATTTCAGCCAACACCTCTGGTCCTTCGTCGATGGTAAACCCATCGTCAATAAACTCAGATTGATCACTGATTTTCAAGCCACTTCACCCATCAGCGATGCGATGAGCAAAGACCTTAAGAAAAGAGGCTTCACGTTTGTAGGCTCTACGATCGTCTATGCTTTTATGCAAGCCGTCGGGATGTACAACGATCATCTGATCACTTGTTTCAGGCATGATGAAGTGAAAAAGCAAGGAGCAAGGAGCAAGTAGCAAGGAGGAAAGTAAGTTTTCCCCTTGCTCCTTGCCCCTTGCTTTTTTTCCTACCTTCGCCCTTCGATTACACAAGTTATGATCCTATCCCCCCAGCGATATCTCGTGACATCGGCATTACCCTATGCCAATGGACCTCTCCACATCGGACATCTTACGGGAGCCTACCTGCCTGCAGACATCTTCGTACGTATGCTACGCATGCTCGATAAGGATGTAGCTTTTATCTGCGGCTCTGACGAACATGGCGCCGCTATCACCATCCGCGCACTAAAAGACAACAGCACCCCACAGGCGATCATCGATAAGTACCATGCACTCTTCGAAGAGACTTTTCTGAAAGCAGGTATTTCATTTGATATCTATCACAGAACTTCTTCTCCACTACATCATGAAACAGCCCAGGAGTTTTTCCGCTCACTATACGCTCAAGGTCAGTTTGTAGAAGAAGAGTCCGAACAGTATTATGATCATGAAGCTGGCAAGTTTCTCGCCGACCGATATATCAAAGGCACTTGTCCGAAATGCAGTAACCCCGATGCATACGGTGATCAATGCGAACGCTGCGGCTCATCCCTTAGCCCGCTCGAACTGATCAACCCGTTATCAACCATCACAGGTACTAAGCCCGAATTAAGGAAAACAACCCATTGGTATCTGCCACTCGATAAGTACGAAACATGGTTACGCGACTATGTTGAGAATGGTAAACTTGACGGTGTAGAACAGCACGATCCGGCTGAATGGAAATCACATGTCACAGGTCAGTGTAAGTCATGGCTCGATGGTGGATTGCAACCACGCGCGATGACACGTGATCTTGATTGGGGCGTTGATGTGCCTCAGGAAATTCCGGGCTCAGCAGGCAAGAAATTGTATGTCTGGATGGATGCACCTATCGGTTATGTCTCTGCCACAAAGCAATGGGCAGCGGATAATGGAAAGGACTGGAAATCATATTGGCAGGATCCGGAATCATCACTGATCCATTTTATCGGAAAGGATAATATCGTTTTTCATTGCCTGATCTTTCCGGCCATATTGAAAGCACATGGCCAGTATAATCTTCCAGTTAATGTGCCGGCTAACCAGTTTCTAAATCTCGAAGAACAAAAGATCAGCACGTCACGCAACTGGGCTATCTGGGTGCATGAGTTTCTCAATGAAAATCCGGATCAGACAGATGCATTGAGGTATGTGCTGACGAAGAACATGCCCGAGCAGAAAGATGCTGAGTTTACATGGAAAGGCTATCAATCAGATGTCAATGCAGACCTGGTCGGCACGCTCGCAAATTTTGTACAACGAGTTGTTGTCCTCACACATAAGTTCTACGATGGTAAAGTGCCTGAGTTTGATGAAGACACACCGATAGTAGGCACCAGAGGCGATGACGAAGCATCATGGCATGAAGTAGAAATGATGGATTTATTTGATCGCATGTGGGCCGTCCAGGATGCGATTTCTCAATATGATTTCAGGGCAGGATTGAAAGCGATGCTTGATATTGCCACAGCCGGCAATCAGATACTGCAGTTTAATGAACCATGGAAGGCGCACAAGGAAGAACCGGAAACAGTGATGGCCGTATTAAATCTTTGCGTTCAGTACCTGGCTGCATTGAGTTACGCGATGCACCCATTTATGCCTGGTGCATCCACTCGTTTGAGAAAAATTCTTGCATTGGAACCTATCGTCGAACAGGGCTCCTGGGTCACTACACTAGATGCATTATCACTCGGTGAAAAATTAATTCCGGAAGGTCATCTGTTAAACCAGCCGGAACATCTCTTCAGCAGACTTGAAGATGAATGGATCCAAAAACAAGTAGCTAAACTCCATGAAATGTCAGTAACCTCCACTCCGGCTACAGAAGCTACACCAGTAGTAGAAAAGCCGAATATCTCCTACGAAGATTTTGCAAAACTGGACATTCGCACTGCAAAGATTCTGGCCGCCGAAAGCGTACCTAAAGCTGATAAATTGTTGAAGTTGACACTCGACGTCAATGGTGTGCAACGGACAGTCGTCAGCGGTATCGCCCTTCATTACAAACCTGAAGACCTGCCTGGCAAACAGGTGGTCATCCTGTCAAATCTTGAACCACGCAAAATTCGCGGAGTAGAATCCCAGGGCATGATCCTGATGGCTGAATCCGCCGATGGTCAATTGCATTTTGTGCAGGCGGCATCGGATGAAAGCGGATTAGCAATTAGCTAAATCTCTACAACAAGGAAATAAAATATTTAAAGTACGGGAGGGTCGCGACCCTCCCGTACTTTATTATTTTATTTTCTGTCCATTCCTATACCATATCTTTAGCCATCTATGAAAAATGGAGAGGAAATTATATTAGCCAGGCCGAGGAGTAGGGCGGCAGCAATAGTGCTTCTTCTCCTGACAGGCTCCTACAGCGCATGGCAAATGCCCAAGCTCCCTCTTTGGGGCTGGTGGCCAATGGTGTTGATTTTATCTTTCTGGATGGCTGGCGTTCTTATTCTTTTTCCAAAGGAGGCTATCCAACGAAAATGGCTTGCAGCAGCAACTTTGTCAGGATTATTTCTCGGACTAGGCTTTCCACCCTCTATGCTTACCTGGCTCGTCTTCGTTGCGTGGATTCCATTGTTGCATATGGAGAATTCCATATTTCAGCATTATCAAAAAGTAAAACCCGGTAAAGTCTGGCTCTATTCGTTTCATGCTTTCGTCCTTTGGAATGTGATCACCACTTTCTGGGTGATGAATACAGCACTGATGGCCGGGATTGTAGCCAATTTTTTGAATGCAGCTATTATGGCTACTGTGTTGGTCCTCATCCATGTGGTAAGGCATCAAGTAAAACCGGTTTGGTCAATATTTGTATTCATTTCATTTTGGATTTCATTCGAATACGTTCATCATTTCTGGGACATATCCTGGCCATGGCTGGCACACGGAAATGCACTTTCCCAATATCCCTGGGCCATTCAATGGTATGAATACATTGGCGCTTTCGGAGGTTCACTTTGGGTATTGCTAGTCAACTACACCGGGTATAAGTTATATGCTCAATGGAGTGAAAGGAAAGCCAAGCAAATGGTGACCTATGCCGGTCTGATATTGATTCCTATCATTTTTTCTTTGTGGATCTGGAATACGGTTGAAGAGGGGAGTGCTGATCCGGTTGCAGTCACAGTCGTCCAACCTAATTTCGAACCTCATTACGAGAAGTTTGATATTCCACAGCACGAACAGTCAATGCGTTTTTTGAAATTATCCTTTGATCACATTGATAGCACTACCCGTTATTTGGTTTTTCCGGAAACAAGTTTTGAAAGTATTCGACTCAATACTTTTCGCGAGAATCCTGTGATCAATTTATTTCAAAGTGTAGTGGATTCTTTTCCAGAATTGCGATTAGTCACTGGCATATCTTCTTTCCGGGTATTGGAAAAAGATCAATTGAAAGGTATCAATTACCGCACACATGTCAGCAGCCGCGGAGATACCACCTTATGGGATATTCAAAATGCAGCAGTACAACTCACTTCCCGTGAGGACGCATACCAGGTATATTTTAAATCCAAACTTGTTCCTGGCCCGGAGATGTTTCCCTTTAAGAAATTTTTATTTTTCCTCGAGCCGATTGTCGATAAGTTAGGCGGCAGTTATGAAGGACATACCAAACAAGCTGAGCGATCCGTGTTTACCGGAGGACCATTGAAAGTCGCACCGATCATTTGTTACGAATCCATCTATGGAGATTATGTTGGAGGTTATGTCCGCAAAGGAGCGACGGCTTTATTTATCGTCACCAATGATGGGTGGTGGGATCTGACGCCTGGTCATATACAGCATCTCAAATTGGGCACCTTGCGCGCCATCGAGCACCGCCGCCCAATCGCACGTAGTGCCAATACCGGCATCTCTTGCTTTATTGATATTCGTGGCCGGATCATTCAGCCGACTAAATATGGTGAAACCATTGCCATCCAGGGCGAAGTTATTCCTGAAACGAGGATCACCTTTTATACAATCTGGGGTGACCTTGTTGCAAAGCTTGCTGTGCTTTTGTGTGGTGCCCTCTTCCTTGCATTCATCTTTACTTTCGGCCGTAGAAAATTTATTTAGTCGGGGGCGTATTGCATCCGCCCCCAATAATTGGATTTCTTTAGTCGGGGGCGTATTGTATCCGCCCCCAATAATTGGATTTCTTTTGTCAGGGGCGGATGCAATACGCCCCTGACAAAAGAAATCCAGCTAATTCACTTCTGCCTTCGATATTGCTTGCTCGTTATTCGGTATTCCCATGTTCTTTATACCTTTATCCACCACCTAATCTTACCAACTATGATCTCCTTCTGGATACTCTGGATTTTTAATGCCCTCATGTCTCTTATTCCAATCTACTTCTTTTTCATTGGCTTATCCGATGGTTCGGTAGATGCTGACAATATGGGCATCTGGATGATTCTGTTGACTGCGGTGGGGCTGGTACTTGGAGGCACCTATTGGCTGAAGACGAAAAATCAGGTTATGACTGCCAAAGTAATACTGATCGTGGCTGCGATTCCTTCCCTGATAGCGATTCTCTTTATGTCCATAGCTATCTTCGGGGACGTCAGATGGAATTGATCACAGGATGTACCCGATTAGAGTTTGGGTAGTATCTTTAACTTAATTCTGATGCCAGGCTTTATGGATTATCACCTGGTCAGAGCGATTATAGCACTCCTCACGCATAGCATATGACTTTATACTGGATTCTCTGGATTTTCACTGCCGTCATGTCCGTTGTACCGGTTTATTTCTTTTTTGTGGGCCTGAAGGATGGTTCTGTCACGAAGCGCAATTTTGCTTTATGGTTGCTCATCCTGTTGGCTGTAGCAGGTGTATTGCTGGGTTCTGATTGGCTCAGGGACCATGACCGCCTTGGCATGGCCAAAGGGCTTTTAGCACTTGCGGCTGTACCCGGTGTTTTGATGCTGATTTATTTCCTGGTGGCCATCATCGGAAAGCCAAAATGGAATTGACCGCTCAACCAATTCTTAGTCAAGTCAAATAATCTCAAAGCAACCTATGGCTGAATCTCCAGATTACAACCATGCCGCTGATGTCTTTCGCAAGACGATGGAAGAGGCACTCGCTAACATTGATCTGGTCAATGCAAATCTCAAAATTGAGCAGGAAAAAGCCATCGACCTGCAGATTGCCGCAAAAGATGAATACAACCGGATTCTAAATGAGGCCGATAAAATCTCCGAAGCGCGTATTGAAGAGAATCGAAAAGCTAATCTCATTAAAGTCAGAAATGAAGTGTGGGCAGAAACGATCGAAAAACTCATTGTCAATGAAATTCCTTCTGATATGCTAAAGCGTATTCTTGAAATACCTGCGCAGATTTTAGCCGATGTCTGGTTTAAACTTGGATTTGAAAAGATGGATGAGCGTCACATAGGAAATGTCGCCTATGAAGGTGAAGGCAGGGCAGGGTACGTAATTTTTTATCGTAATGATCTGACAGCTCGATTCTATTATGAATTCGGAGGAGGTGATACCTTAGCCATCATCACAGTCCCTACCCCTGAGCGTTGGGAAGCAGAAACCAAAATGCCTGTCTCTGATCGTATGCCGGTACTTGAGTTTATAGCCAAAAGAGTGATTCGTGATCAGGCATCAAAATGTAAATATTTGATCGGAGACAGCGATATTCTGATCCATTACTGATTCTTTCTTTGAGCTGTCAGCTATCAGTTTTTAGCTTCCAGCTTCCAGCTTCCAGAGGATTTTTCTTCATGGTTGTGGTCGTTCGCAGACTCATTTCTAACCACTCACCACCCACAATTCACAACTCACATTTTTCACTCTTCACTTTTCACTCTTCACTTAAACCATGTCTTCAGCTCTCACCCATTTATCAAACTGATCGCTGGTCAGATAACCTAGTGCAACAGCAGCTTCCTTGAGCGTGGTATTTTCCTTGTGTGCTTTTTTAGCGATTTCAGCAGACTTGTCATAACCGATGTGGGTATTGAGCGCAGTCACGAGCATGAGTGAATTGTCAAGGTGCATTTTGATACGTGCGTAGTTTGGTTCTATGCCATCAACACAATGTTCAACAAAGCTTACGCATGCGTCAGCAATCAAACGAGCAGAAGTAAGGAAGTTGAAGATGATGACAGGTTTAAACACATTGAGTTCGAAGTGACCTTGCATAGCGCCTACATTGATCGCAACATCATTACCAATCACTTGAGCCATGGCCATGGTCATCGCTTCAGATTGTGTTGGATTGACTTTGCCTGGCATGATGGAGGAACCTGGTTCGTTGGATGGGATATTGATTTCACCGATACCGCTTCGTGGTCCGGAAGCAAGAAGGCGAATATCGTTAGCGATTTTATTTAAGGAAACCGCTACGGTCTTCAATGCACCATGAGATTCCACGATAGCATCGTGTGCGGCGAGAGATTCAAATTTATTTTTCGCAGTCACAAAAGGATGTCCAGTGAGCTCCGCTATTTTCTTCGCTACTTTCTTATCATATCCTTTCGGCGCATTCAAGCCGGTACCTACGGCAGTTCCGCCAAGGGCAAGTTCTGTCAGGTGGGGGAGCGTGTTTTTGATGGCTTTGATACCATGCTCTATTTGGGATGCATAGCCGCTGAATTCCTGTCCCAGCGTCAGCGGTGTTGCATCCATCAGATGCGTTCGACCGATTTTGACGATGGCTTTAAATGCTTTTGCTTTAGCGTCAAGTGCAGCATGGAGCAGTTCAAGAGATGGTATCGTATGTTCGACGAGGTAGCTGTAGGCAGCGATGCTCATCGCGGTTGGAAACGTATCATTCGATGATTGTGATTTATTCACATCATCATTAGGGTGCAGATATTTTTTAGCGTCATCCAGTTTGCCTCCCTTGACCACATGGCCCCGGTTAGCAATTACTTCATTGAGATTCATGTTGGACTGGGTACCGGAACCAGTCTGCCATACAACCAATGGGAAATGATCTGTGAGTTCACCGCGGAGGATTTCGTCACAAACTTTGCCAATCAGTTTAGCTTTTGGTTGGGGCAATACACCCAGGTCCATATTGGTCAGCGCTGCTGCCTTCTTCAGGATCGCAAATGCCCTAATGATTTCAACCGGCATGAGGTGGCCACCAATCTTGAAATTGTCTTTACTGCGTTGAGTTTGAGCACCCCAGTATACATCTGCGGGCACATTGACGAGGCCCAGGCTATCTTTCTCTGTTCTGTATTTCATATGAAATCAATTAAGCCACGAAGATAACCAGGCATGCCCGGATGTCAATGCCGAATGATTTAAATCATCCGGTATCTGCGCAGGATCATTTGGATTGAATGGAAATCCAGATAGTACGCTTAAGGATGCTCGTAGGCAGGTAGACTAAGCTAGAGGGTGTTTCCCAGACATCAATGTTCAAATTATTAAGCATTCTACCTTTTTATAGGTTCTTTCTCTTCCGATCAAGTATGGAATCCTGTTTGCAGTTCTTGATAACTTTCGTAGTGACTTTTTGGTATTGGTCTTCAACTCAAATTCGTATGATAAAAGGATGCACTTAATGGAGCAGGTAGTCATTTCCTTTATGCTAAAAATGGTGTACCCTTTGTCTGCATATATCAGATTGTTAGTGTCCGAAAAAAAATTATTAGGGTTTATTAGATGATGGAAAGCCTCTGTAGAATCCAGATTTTCAATGATGAGAAAACTATCACTAATGCTATATATCCCGGTGCCAACAATAGGATATATTAATCCTCCATTGGTTCCTATTAAAAAGTCTACGGAATCAAGATGAAATTCAAGTCGCTCAAACCCCCCTTCATATGCACCTTCGAAGGTTTGGCTTTGCAAACTATTTAGTGATTGGAATATAAAAAATATAAGAAAACTGTATTTCACTCTTAACTCTTCACTTTTCACTCTTCACTTTTCAATTAGCCCTTGTATTCACTCTTGCCAAAACATGCTCGCCAACCTTAGTCCCTTGTGAAACTCCATAATCAATAGCAGGCATAAAGTGGATGCCACCATAAAACCGGCTGATAGAGGCCTCAGCCGCAGCGTCTTTAAAGGACTTAAATGATCTTACGGGTAGATTATAAGGTACTTCAGTACTATCCTCAAATGCAAAATTCTCACCAAACATTTTAGTGAGGATCACTGACGATGCGGAGGAGATTACGCTATGCCCGCTCGTGTGCTCAGGGAAAGGCGGTGTCTGAAGCGTAGGTGACCAATCAGGATCAATAAATCGGTTGATATACGTTTCAGGACGAATCACATTGCTGCGGAATTTTTCATCCCAGCAACTGATAAATCCATCGAACAAACCAATGGAAACCATCGCATATGCTTCTGCAGTGCCCACCATGTCGAGTTCTGCTTTACGCGTGACCAGTCCAACGATACCCATCCAGTGACCACCTGGAGTGATTTTTTTAGTAGCCATCATCAGGTGGCCTTGTTGATGCATCACATATGGATTGCAGTCCCAGAAGTTTGCAATCGCAAGTTTTTCTTCCTTGTTGGAATCAACCGCAGTATATACTTCGCTGGCTAGTTTATAGAACTGAGATGTTTTTTCGGTGCTGAAAGGCACCGGAGGATCAGGAGAAAATTGACTGGCACTATCGAGTGTCAGTGCCCGTATTTCACGCCAATGAGGCTCAACAGCTTCAATGAAAGCCGGTGGCGTTGGTTGCCAGCGTCCCTGTTCATTGTTGACCGTATACTTGGTAAAGCTGCGGGTCTGTGCGTAATTATCCTTTTTTGACCAGGCAAGGATATGATCAGCAACCTGTTGACCATAGGCTGTCGAGGCTTCAAGCACCTCCTCAGGAAGTCCCTTGGCAGTAAGGTCAGCGTACATGGCTGTACGGTGATCTTCCATATCCGTTTCAGAGAAGATCAATGCCTTCGCAACGCTCATATACGCATGCAGTCCGGCGAGATTGATATCCACGGATTTGTCATTTGGTGGAGCAGGTACCTCAGTAAGGTCTCTCAACTGACCAGCCAATGTCTTGTATTTCGGATGACCCTGCCTCAGCGTTTCGTACATCGCAATGTTGGTGTACGCATAAATCCTGCCTGCAACTACCGGAGAAAATATATCAGAAACGATAATTTCTGTTGTCTTTTCGACGGATCTGTGGATGCGGCTGGTATCGGTGCAGAGAGACTTCTCGTAATTTGTTTTTTTACACGCTATAGCACTTAGCATGAGCACGGACAAGGGGAGAATAAGCCTAAAGTTCATTATCGGAATAGTTTTTATTGGCCGCAAAGGTATTGAAATTGAGAGGTTTCCGGGAGATATGCCGAAACCATGCCTGTTTCTAAGGAAATTCTAATATGTGACCTGTATTAACCCGCCAGATATGTTTATCAGGGTTTAGGATTTGGCATTTACAGGTTATTCCATACGCTTATCTCGCCGGGTACCAACAGAAGCATCTAAAGTTTGATTACATTGTAAGACTTAAGGACGCCTCTAATAACCTCATGTCTATGAAAGAGTCACCTTGATTGTCAGTGCATTGTAAAAATTGAATTTAAAAATAAAGTAGTTATTAGAAGCGTCCTTAACTCCTTGATTTATTTATAAATGAGGACTTGAGCTACCTCCAAAACTTCAGCCTTATGCTAGCTCATGTTTTAATCAAAAACAGTACGCCGTCCGGTTCTTTTGAGTTGCGCGAAACGCCGGTACCGGTCATTGGGCCCGGTCAGGTGCGCATCAAGGTTGCTGCATTTGGTCTCAATTATGCCGACATCATGGCCCGTCAAGGCTTGTATCGCGAATGCCCTCCCTTGCCTTGTATCATTGGATATGATGTCGAAGGCCAGATTGATGAGGTCGCTGAAGATGTCAGTGGTTTTAAAAAAGGCGATCGGGTATTTGGATTAACAAGGTTCGGCGGCTATGCCCAATATGCCGTTACCCAGGCGCTGGCAGTAAGCCAATTGCCAGATGAGGCTCCTATCGGGGCAGGCTGTGCACTAGCTACACAATGCGTTACTGCTTATCATTCCGCCATCTTATCGCAGACATTACTTCCGGGTGAGAAGGTATTAATTCATGCCGCTGCCGGAGGTTTGGGAACAGCATTGGTACAGATTGCTCTCTGGAAAGGATGCACAGTAATCGGCGTGGCAGGCGGAACAGAGAAAGCAGCGTATTTGAAAAACCTGGGTGTGCAGCACGTAGTCGACCATCACAGGATTTCCTGGACCGATTATGTTCACCAACACCTCGACGGAAGAGTAGATGTCATCTTTGACAACATCGGTGGATCCTCTGTTAAAAAAGGAAAATCCATCCTTGGCGCCGGAGGCCGGATCGTAACGCTTGGAGCTGCGGCCCTTAGTGGTAAAAAAGGAAAACTCAACCTGATCCGTCTCGGACTTGGTTTTGGTTTCTTCTCACCGATTGCCTACCTCTCAAAATCGCAAAGCCTTATCGGCGTCAACATGCTCAAGATCGCCGACTATCGCCCCGATATGCTAGCCGAATCTTTTAAAGGCGTCACCATGCTTTATTCCAAAGGAATATTAAACCCCCACATCGGCGCCATCTTCGCTGGAAACGAACTCGACAAAGCCCATGCTTTTCTGGAAGGCCGTACCTCCATCGGTAAAGTCATCGTGAAATGGGAATAAAATTAAAAATGTTGTAGGGGTTCAATATTTTGAACCCCTACAACATTTTTAATTTTATAAAAGTCTCACGTCTCACGTCTCACGTCTCACGTCTCACGTCTCACGTCTCACGTCTCACGTCTCACGTCTCACGTTCTCACGTTCTCACTCTCTCACTCTCTCACGTTCTCACGTTCTCACTCTCTCACACTAATACCCCTTGTTAACCCCTCTCTCCACCGCAGGCACCCCCTTCACCATCCACTCCGGCATCGGCTTGCCCTTGAGGTAATGATCAAAAAACTGCGACATCCTGATATTGAAATCTTTTCGGTTTTGCCATTTCACCGGCCAGTGCGGCTCACCACGATAATTGAGCAACCACGCTTTTTTATCCAGTCGTCTGAGCGCTAAGTAGAATTCAATCCCTTGTTCGAAAGGCACGGCGCCATCTTCATCGTTGTGCAACAAGAGCACAGGTGTTTCTATTTTATTGATCTTGAACAGCGGCGAATTGTTGATGTACAGATTAGGATCCTGCCACAGCGTTTTACCAAGCCTGCTTTGCTCTTTTTCATATTGAAACTGTCGTCCTTTACCAGTCTCCCAGCGTATGCCATCATATGCACTAGTCATGTTAACAACAGCGGCTCCGGCTTCGGCGCATTTAAACATATTGGTCCTGGTGAGAATGTACGCGATCTGATAGCCTCCCCAGGAGTGGCCTTGTAGTGCAAGGTTTTCATTATCCGCTATCCTGTCCTTGACCAGGCTTGTGACACCTGACATCACGATCTGATAGGCGCTTTCTCCGGGTTGACCGATCTTGTAGCTGATGTCCGGATTGAAGATGACATATCCGCGACTGGCATAGAATGCATAGTTGATGGTTGACCTGTGCGGTGTAGGCGTTGGATGGTTGTGAAGGTCATCAGATGATCGTTCATAAAAATTGACAATCGTAGGGTATGATCTCAATGTGTCATATCCCGGAGGTAAGACCAGTAAGCCAGTGCGCATGACGCTATCCCAATCCATCCAATGATATAGTTTAATGCTACCCCATGCGTATTGTTTTTGCTGAGGGTTCACATCCGAAATTTTTACACCGGTTTTCATTCTGTCTGTAGACAGTTGAAGGTCAGGGAACGAAGTAAAATTTTCTTTGGTAAACAAATAGCTGTCTGCTGATCTTGCTTTCACAACTTGTCTGCTATGTTCAAATCCAGATAAGGTGTAGGCTGAATCCAACGAAAAGTTCGCTGGACTAAACCAGGTATATCCTGTCGATTTATCTGTATCATCTTTGACATGGATGAGCCATGGTTCAGATGGAGAGAGAAACCGTTCTTCCGCATCTGTCCTGATGTATCGATGCATTTTTTTTCCATCTCTTCCCTTTGTTAGTGGCACCGGTGCTTTGCTGCTTTCTCCTGACCATGCCCATAGATCATAACGATCATACACGATCAGCGACTGATCATCTTTGATCCAACCTGCGATTCCATAACTATTAGGATGAGCAGGCACATCATTTTCTTCATCGTAGAAAGATGGCAACCCGTCACGCTTCATCATTGAAAATGTACCGCTGGTAAATTGGTATGTCCACCAGGTACTGTCAATATCACTGTAACCGTAGGCGAATTTATCTCCCGGAGAAATTCTCGGATTGGTCAGTATCCCTTTTCGAAATGGTATTACGGCTCCGGTCAGGAGATCCACTTTCGCTAAATCTTTTCGTGCATCACCTGTCCACGAGGATTCTTTTTGATAAGGTTGGTCAGTATATACAAGAACAAATCGGCCGTTGCGGTCAGGCGTAAACACTGCTGATTCCCATGCCGGTGAACAAATAGCCGTATGCTGCTTTGACTGGGTGTCGTAGACATAGCTGTAAGATCTTTTTTCTTCCAGTGGTTTTCGTACGTTTTGTACCGGATAGATTTCTTTGTCATCCGTAGTCCAGATTTCTACATCAACGATTTCATCAGGGAGTAGGGTAGTGTCTTTGATTATGGGCATTAGCGCGCGACCGTAAAAGAGATATTTGCCGTCTTCACTCCAGCGTGGCTCTGCATGTTGGCTCACAAGCGGGAGAGGACTTTTGTTTTTGGCAGCGATGGATGTAGCGCTATCGGTCCTGAAATCATAGTAATAAAGTTCCCAAGGCTGCACCTGGGCCTTAGTCGTATCCGGATTGCCCAGGAATGCAATTTGATTTCCATCCATCGCTAAGGATAGTTTAGCATATTCCGCTTTTTGTTTCTTGATATACTGCCATTCAGAGTTTGACCAGAATGCTACACCTGCTGTTTCTGTTGAATCACTTGAAGCTGTTATAGCTAACAACATCGCTGCCTTATCAGCCCATACATACTCTTTGACATTCTTCAGCGTATCCTCCTGCCCGGTAGATAGTTGACGTACAATCAAGTGAACTATATCTTTCTTCGACTTCTTCTTTTCTTTAGTTGAATCAGTAGGCATTGCCTGAGGCTTGATACTATACGCGATCCAGTCACCCTTTTTTGCCGGAAACTTATACTCCGTCACATTGGGTATTCGCAGCACACTTCCTGAGACTCCAGAGGTGATAAACAGCGTATCCGCAGGCCATTCCTTCTTGTCCACCTTCTTGCGTTCTAGTGCCCTCAGGCTATCCCGGTGCGGTGTGATCAGCCCGAAAATGAACTTACCATCGTAATCAATGTTCGATTTGCTAACCCTTTGAATCTGACTGGTAGCTGTGGTCGTAGCATCATAAATCTTCAACACAGGATTGCCTTCACCAGGCACCACCCGATAGGTGACGATCCTTCCATCAGCGGCTATCTGCCTGTCCTGTATAGTATTCCAAATCAGAAAATCACTGTGGTCCAGCATTTTAAGCCCGGCATCCTGGGCCTGCAGCGTTATAGAACAAAGAAGTAAAAGTAAAAGTGAGGTATGTTTCATATAGGTACTAAAATGAAAGGGCTAATATATTATAATGTCGGGGGGGTATTGCATCCGCCCCCAAATAATCGAAATTCTATAGTCGAGGGCGTATTGCCTACTCTTCCGAAAACCTGAATCCCCTTGTCACGGGCGTCTTGCAGCCGCCCGTGACAAGGGATTCCTTTTGTCTGGGGCGGATGCAATACGCCCCTGACAAAAGGAAGATTAGCCCCCCTCTTTTCAGAAAATCAATCGCATACGGTAATTCGCCTCGGGAAAGAGAGGGGGTTGGGGGGTGAGTTCCAGCGGAGATACCACTATGTGGTAAGAACTCCTGGCCAGCGGCAGCTAGTTGCTTCCTAACCCAATGCCGTTGCAGGAGTTTGCTCCTGCAACCACCGAGATACCCAAAGATTTTAATGAACTTTACCTCCTATAAATAAAGAACAGAACCTATGCTACGAATCGCAATGATCGCCCATGACGGAAAGAAAGCCGATCTGGTCTCTTTCCTGCTGCATAACAAGGAGTTATTCAGAACAGCAGAGCTCATTGCTACTGCCACCACAGGCACTTTTCTTGAGAAAGCCGGCTTCAAGGTGACTAAGGTCCTGTCAGGCCCAAAAGGCGGGGATGCCCAGATTGGCGCGAAGGTGGCCAACGGAGAAGTTGATTTTGTTTTCTTCTTCCGAGACCCACTTGGTAAGCACCCGCATGAACCTGATGTACAGATGCTCATGAGATTGTGCGATGTACATAATATCCCCCTTGCCACTAATCCCGCCTCTGCCGAATATCTGTTGAAGGGAATGATAGCCGACGAGCATACGGATATATGACATTTGAGGATTACAAGGCGGTAGCTGATAATATTCCTAAAGAACCGGGCGTCTACCGATTTCTGAATGGAGAGGGCACGGTGATCTAT
>JANNSS010000155.1:0-18961 GCA_031402955.1 Saprospiraceae bacterium | reverse complement strand
CTGCTACTTACAACGAATGAAACCGGTCCTTATCTGTGGCAGGACAATTCAATCGAAAATTATTTCCTGGTTTCAGGTCCAGGTACCTATTCGCTGACGATTTCCAACTTCTGTGGCACTGGTTCCGATGCTGTCAATGTTGGATACACGACGCTGGTCAATCCACCCGGCTTCGGACCTGATGTAAGTCTATGCCCTGGCGAACAAATTGTCTTGTATGCCAATAATCCAGGTGCAGAATATCTCTGGCAGGATTTCAGCACGGCCGATTCGATTATAGTAAATAGTTCCGGCACCTACTCAGTTCAGGTTTTTAATTCATGTAGTCTCGAAGCAGATACGATTGTGGTCACTGTCAATGATAGTCCTCCACAGGTTGATTTGCCCGCTCAGTTAAATTTGTGCCAGGGACTGAGTGTTACACTTGATGCCGCCATATCCGGCGTGAATTATCTGTGGAACGACAACTCTCAGAACCAACAACTCCTCGTCAATGCACCAGGCACTTATAGTGTCACCGTCAGTAACTCATGCGGAATGGATGCAGATACCACCATCATCATCGATGGAGGACCGGCACCATCCGTAGCGCTGGGTAGTGATCTTCAGATTTGCTCTGGTGACCAGGTAGTCCTTTCTCCTGTTTTTTCAAATGTTGATAACTGGCTGTGGCAGGATGGTTCCCTGACTCCAGGCTACACGGTTAATGGTGCAGGTGCGATCACAGTAGAAGTAAGCAATGCATGTGGATCTGCATTTGATACGTTACAAGTCGGACTGCTCCCCGCCACTCCACCGCTTGATCTGGGTGCAGATACTTCGCTATGTGCTGGTGAATCATTCACACTCTCTGTTGCAACTCCCGGGGTGACAGTTCTTTGGCCCGATGGCTCTACTGCAGCCAACTACAATGTTACTGGAACAGGGTTGGTTTTTGCAGAAATCTCTAACAGCTGCGGTACTTCCTATGACACGATCCAGGTAAATGCATTACCTGATGTACCAGCACTCTATCTTGGTATTGACCAAACCCTTTGCCCTGGTGAAGTCATCACATTGACACCAGGCATTGCCAATGTCCAATATCTGTGGCAAGATGGGTCTACCAGCAATTCATACCAATCTACTTTAGAAGAAACGATCATCCTGATCATCTCCAATGTTTGCGGTTCCATAAGTGATACATTGGAAGTTACAGAAAGTACGCAAGGCCCGCAAGTGGATCTGGGAAATGATGTTCAAGTCTGTGCAGGTGAAACGGTCACGATCCAATCCGGAATATCTGGTGTCAATTATCTCTGGCAGGATGGAGCAACAACTCCTGATTATACAACAACTCAATCCGGTGTGTTTATCCTTACCGTCAACAATAGCTGTGGTGCAGATACGGACTCGATAGCTGTTGACATCTCCGGTGTACCCCCCACACCGGTATTAGGTCCTGATACGACGCTGTGTGAAGGAATCACCTTGCTATTGATCTCTACTGCAAATGCAGAAACAAGCATCGAATGGCAGAATGGATCTACAACCCCAACTTTTACAATTACATCAGCTGGCACTTATACCCTCTCAGAATCCAATCGATGTGGAGACGCTGCTGATACCGTGGTCGTAAATTATCTGGATGCACCTGATCCGTTTAGTCTCGGTTCCGATACAACATTATGTCCAGGAGAATCGATCACACTCTCTGCACCATCAACTGCTTTTGAAATCAATTGGCAGGACGGTAGTTCTCAACCAACTTTCTTCGCTGATCAGGCCCAAACATATTCTTTGCAATTGAGCAATGATTGCGGATCCGTTTCTGACATGCTGGTGATCGATTATGATATCCGTGTTCCACTACTCAATCTCGATCCATCGATCCCCTGGTGTGAAGGTGATATCATCAGTCTAGATGCCTCCCAACCATTTATTGCAGGTTATCTCTGGAGTGATGGGTCTTCCACGCCGATGTTACAGGTAACTACTCCTGGATTGTATAGCATTGAAGTGACAACACTTTGTATTACTGCCGCACAAGATGTTGATGTATATCCCGGAACGGATTGTGTTGTACCGGATGTCCATGACGGTATTTATCTCCCAAATGTTTTTTCTCCAAATGGAGATGGTATCAATGATGTATTCAGTGTAAGCGTTGGATCGGATCTTGATGTAACGTCGATGGTGGGTACCATTTATGACCGATGGGGTAATCGGGTGCATGGTTCAACAGAGAATCCTTTCAACTGGGATGGCTTTTTTAAAGATCAACTTGTTTTGCCTGGCGTATACGTTTTTGTCATCCAGATCGAATATCTCCTGGGTGGAATCCTCCGCCAGGAAACATTGTATGGGGATGTCACCGTTGTTCGTTAATAAGTTCCCATTTGTGCAAGAGGTTGCCGGGACTGTAAACTAGGAGAGTATCTTCGTCGTTATTATCCCGAATGAATCGTCTATTCTTACTTATTTCCCTCACGTGTCTTCTAATGATCACCGGACAGGCGTTCGGCCAGTCTGAGGTGGCATTTGATACGACCATCGTCCATCGGGATGGCCGGGTGATGAGAATACGTATCAATGGCACGGATACCGTGGTGGTCGCAACGATGCCCGAGGTGGTGATCAAAGCTCCACCGGTTTTTTCCAATGATGAGGAATACCGTCAGTATATGCGTTACCGACGTTACGCTATGGATGTCCTCCCTTATGCCATCGAAAGCATCAGGTTGTATCGGAAGTATGAGGCAGAAACCGAGGGGATGAAAAACGGAAAAGCTAAGAAGTACGCCAAAACCATCCAAAAGGATGTCAAGGACGAGTTTACGGACCCTCTCAAAAATCTGTCCCGCACCCAAGGTAAGATCCTGGTCAAAATGATAGAACGCCACCTGAATACGTCTACCTATGATATCCTCAGAGATGTGCGTGGTGGCTTTAATGCCATGAAGTGGCAAACGGTAGGTAAGCTTTATGGGTACGATCTCAAGGAGGGATACATCCCCGGACAAGACCGGATCATGGATATGATCCTCCGTGATTTTGAGATCACGGTTGAGTAAGGCACCCAACCGCTGCGGAATATTACTTTTACACAGGAATATTGTGGTGTATGACTTTTACTTCTGCATGGCGCTCTCCGTCTAACATAGCTTTAATCAAATACTGGGGCAAACACGGCCTGCAGTTGCCGCTCAATCCCTCATTGAGTTTTACGCTCTCTGCATGCCATACCGTGATGTATCTTGCTGTTATCCCTGATGCTGATTCGCCAGGATTGCAGGTGTCTTATAAAGGTGTGGCAAAGCCGTCATTCGAACCCAAAATCAAGACTTTTTTTTCACTGGTTACGGACCGTTTTCCCTGGTTAGCGAATGCCGCTGTAACTATTGATTCGCATAATACATTTCCCCATGGTGCCGGTATAGCTTCTTCAGCAAGTGCGATGAGTGCCCTTTCGCTGTGCCTGATGGACATCCATGATCAGATACATGGCCGTATAACCCTGCAAAATTCCGAATGGTGGCAAAAGGCTTCAGAAGTCGCCCGTCTTGGTTCAGGAAGTGCTTGCAGATCGGTCTTTCCAATAGCCTCTGTCTGGGGCCAAACTCCTAATGCACCCGAAAGCAGTGATTTTTTTGGCATTCCCTGGGAACAACACATAGCTCCCGTTTTTAAAGACTACCGGGATACCATCCTGATCGTCAGTACTGCAGAAAAATCAGTTTCGAGTACCGCTGGCCATCGTTTGATGGAAGGCCTCGCCTATGCTGAAACCAGGTATGCTGAAGCCAGACAAAGTCTTATCCGACTTTCGCAAGTGATGACCACCGGAACGGACCTGAGCGACTTCGTTTCAATCATCGAATCAGAAGCTTTGCAACTCCACGCGCTGATGATGAGCGGAAAGACCCCCTTTATCCTGATGGAACCAGGTACTATATCCCTCATCAAGGAGATCTGGCGATTCCGCAAGGAAACCAGTATCCCTGTTTGTTTTACGCTTGATGCTGGACCCAACGTGCACCTTCTCTATCCCAATGAGCATAGCCCCGTCGTTATACCTTGGGTGGAAAGTACCCTCGCACCATATTGTGCGCAAGGAAAATATATCCTCGACCACGTTGGAGCTGGCCCTGAAAAAATCTCCTGAGCCAGGCCATGGCCTTTGCAGGAGCGCCGCACTGAGCGGAGCCGATGTGTTTGCTCCTGCGACCATGAGAATTCCAATTTAGGTTTTCCATTGGAACTTCGTTAGGTATCCAGGTGGTTGCAGGAGCAAACTCCTGCAACGGCACATAACAGCGAACTGAAGACTGCCAACTGAAAACTGCTAACTTTACTCCGTGAAAGGAATTATACTCGCAGGTGGATCCGGGACCCGGTTGTATCCC
The DNA here is from genome assembly GCA_031402955.1 of Saprospiraceae bacterium. Taxonomy (GTDB): domain Bacteria; phylum Bacteroidota; class Bacteroidia; order Chitinophagales; family Saprospiraceae; genus Opimibacter. Next base: position 14,576 of record JANNSS010000155.1, on the reverse strand, counting down.
ATTACAAGGGCCGTTTCAAAGCAATTGATCCCGGTCTATGACAAGCCGATGATCTATTACCCCCTCTCTGTTCTGATGCTGGCAGGCATCAAGGATATTCTGATTATTACCACTCCGGAAGATCATGCGGGCTTTGTAAGGCTGCTCGAAGACGGAAGTTCACTTGGCTGTAATTTTCAGTATGCTATCCAAAACATTCCAAATGGTTTGGCTCAGGCTTTTGTTATCGGGGCAGATTTTATAGGAAATGATAGTGTCTGCCTGATCCTGGGTGATAACATTTTCTACAGGAACCAGATGCCTGACTTCCTGGCTGATTGTAAAAACCCGGAAGGCGCAGTGATTTTCGCTTATCCTGTTTCTGACCCTGAACGGTATGGTGTGGTGACGTTTGATGAAAATATGCGTGCACTGGAAATCATCGAAAAACCTGCACACCCGAAATCAAATTATGCTGTTCCCGGACTCTATTTTTACGATAATTCGGTCCTTGAAATCGCAAAAAACCTATCCCCTTCAGCACGCGGTGAATACGAAATCACCGATGTCAACAGAATATATCTCGAGCGGGGTCTTTTACGTGTTAAAACATTTGGCAGAGGCTCCGCATGGCTTGATACCGGAACGTTCGACAGCCTGCATGACGCTACCGAATTTGTAAGGATCATTGAAAAACGCCAGGGCCTTAAAATAGGATGTATTGAAGAGGTGGCTTACCGGATGGGATTTATTTCCAAAGAACAATTATCTATTCAGGCACAACCTTTGCTAAAGAGTGGTTATGGCCAGTACCTCATGAAACTGATCAGCGGATAAACCCATGGAAGAAAAAGATTCTACATACAACGATGAGATTTCATTGCGTGATCTCATCCTTAAGATCTGGTCTTTTATCCAGGAAGTAATCCGGTACTGGTATATTCCTGCTGTATGTATTCTGTTGGCACTGGCTTATCAGGGATATCAGTATACCAAATTTGAACCCACCTACCCAGCTAAAATTACGTTTAGTGTAGACGAGGATGAAGGGGGCAGCTCTCCGGGGTTGACTGGTATTCTTGGCCAGTTTGGGCTGGGTTCCGTCCGGCCTTCGCGATACAACCTTGATAAAATCCTTGCCTTAAGTAAGTCCAGGCGCGTGATCGAACACATGCTGTTTGGAAAAATCAGCAAAGACGGTAAAGATGATTTCCTGGCCAATCACCTGATTCGTGAATACGAACTGAGCCAGCCGACCCAGACTGATGACGCAGCTGAATCCGGATTTTATTTTTCGCATGACAGTCTTCCTGTTTTTGATCGTGAGGAAAATGAAATGCTCATGATGCTGTTTAACTTTATTATAGGCCCACCGGATAACCCCGAGAAAGCCCTGATTACTGCGGACTATAATGAGGATACGAATATTATGTCTATCGATGTGTCTACCACCAATGAAGAACTTTCCCTCGCACTAGCTAATCGCATGTTTGAATCGCTGAGCGAATATTATATCAACAAAGCCATAGAGAAGCAATCCAAAACGCTCTCGGTGATCACCGCAAAGAAAGATTCTGTGTTGGCTGTTTTGAAAGGCACCGAATACCAACTGGCTAATTTTAAGGATTCCCACCGTGGTCTGTTGATGCGCACAGATCAGATTTCAGAACTGCGTTTTCAGCGAGAGATTGCCGCGCTATCCGCTATGTATGCTGAAGTTTTAAAGAATACAGAGGTAGCTGATTTTAGCCTGAAAAATAAAATGCCATTTATTCAGGTGATTGATGCCCCTTTGTCACCTATTCAACCAACTCAAATTTCCTTGCTGCGTCAATTGCTGATCAGCATCGTGATAGGAGGTGTCATTGGAGGTGTTCTTGTCGTGGGCCGTAAAATCTTCATGGATATTGTGGCTGAAAACGGCCATGCCCGCACATAAATATTTTTTTAGCAGAAGGCTGCTTCATTCCTCTTTCCATAAAATACTTAGTACGACAACGGGATTAATGTTTGTTGGCCAGACAATCTGTGACGACAATATCCAACAGCTTTCCGATAGTCCACCCATACGCTTTAGCTTGTTGGGGAATAATCGATGCCTCTGACATACCCGGTGTTGTGTTGGCTTCAAGCAAATAGAAGGTGTCCCCTTCAAGGATATAATCAAACCGGACCATTCCGCGACAACCGAGAAGCTTATAGAGCCTTCCAGATCTTTCCTGGCATTGCGCAGCGAGCGATACATCAAGTCTTGCAGGAGTGATCTCCTGACTTTCCCCTTCATACTTTGCTGCGAAATCAAAAAATTCTCCCTTTGGAATGATTTCAGTGATTGGCAGGACATGATGTGTGAGTCCTTCGCGAACAACACCACATGAGAATTCCTTTCCTGCTAAGGCACGTTCGATCATGACCTCGTGATCATATTCGAGTGCATGACGAATGGCCGTTTCAAGTTGATCCCAGGTTTTCACCTTCGTCACACCATAACTCGAACCATTATTATTCGGTTTGACAAATAACGGAAGGGTGATATTTTGTTGTTGAACCTCTTGTGGTGATGTGATCTCAGTGACAATCATGCTTTCCGCCATCGGGATGTTGTATAGTTTCAGATGGTCCTTGCACATCTGCTTATTAAAGGTGAGCGCGCTGGTTAACACATTGCACGCACTATGTGGCACTCTCATCATGTCCAGATAACCTTGAAGCTTCCCATCTTCCGCGGGAGTGCCGTGGATGATAATGAAGGCAAAATCAAATGCTTTCATAGGTTGGCCATTATTTTCTGGTAAGCAAAACCTATTGAGGTCTACGAATACACCCGTGTCTGTGTCCATCCACCCTTCCGGCGTGATGTCAATCGTGGTGACATTGTATTTTTCTGAAGGGAGATGTTTGGCCACAGTCTGGGCGCTTTTAAGGGAAACACTTCGCTCCGCTGAAGGCCCTCCGGCGATGATGGCTATATTGATCATATGACAAACAAGATAAATGCATTCAAGGAATTGGCTGGTGAAAATTAGGACAGATGGTTTCGTTACCTGCCCGGGAAATCAACTTTTTTAACCACCCAAATGGGGCGAATAGGTAATTATCCCTAAGACAGAATTTAAATAACCGGGTTTTACCCTTAATTATTTCATTGTTTTCAATATTTATTGAAATATGTATTTGTATACAAAACATTGTTTTTCAATGTTTTACGATTTTTTGTTTTTTTGTTCCGTTAATTTATCGTTAAATTAGGTGTGTTTGTCTAACTTTTGTTGGTTTCTTGTTGAGGTTTTCCGTAATTTTGGATTATCAAAAAGCAATCACTATGTCAACCTCAGATTTTAATCACCAATTGTCAAGTCTCAGTGGACCCCTTCACACCTTTGCTTATAAGCTGACTAAAAACAGCGAAGAAGCCAAAGACCTGTATCAGGAGACTGCCTTTCGTGCAATCAGTAATGTTGATAAGTTTATTCCGGGCACAAACCTCAAAGCCTGGTTGCTGACGATCATGAAAAACATCTTCATCAACAACTACCGCAAGAACGTGAAGACCCGCACTATTATAGATTCTACAGAGAATCTGTATTATATCAACAGCGGTGCCGCTTCTATCAGTAACAGTGCTGAATCCAATATCATGATGGATGAGCTGAGCACGATGGTAGAAAACCTTGATGAATCACTTCGCGTACCTTTTGAAATGCATTATCTCGGCCACAAATACCAGGAGATTGCTGATACCCTTAACCTTCCGCTTGGAACGGTGAAGAGCCGGATTTTCTTTGCGCGCAAGGAATTGAAGGATATGATCGAGAAAAGGTATTACACGGTTCGTCCGTAGTTTTTCATTCTCCTTGTTTTTTATACTGCACATGCATACTTGTATTTGGCTGTGATGCTTTGCCATTGATGTTTAGCTTTGCCACATGCCTTCTGTATTTGCAAAACACATTCTGCATTGGCAAGCTAACAACCCACGCCAACTACCCTGGGATGGAGGCCCTCGCGATCCCTACCATATCTGGATCTCCGAGATCATTATGCAGCAGACCCGCATTGAACAGGGAGCACCCTATTACCTGAAGTTTGTAAACCGGTTTCCTACGGTCAAGTCGCTTGCAGACGCTCCTCTTGACGATGTACTCAGATACTGGCAAGGATTAGGTTACTATACACGCGCAAGAAATGTGCACAAGGCCGCCGTTTTTATTACACAACAACTTGGTGGTGTTTTTCCTGATACTTATAAAGGATTGCTCGCACTTCCGGGTATTGGTCCATATTCTGCTGCAGCCATTTCCTCTTTTGCTTTCGGCCTTTCTTATCCGGTGGTGGACGGTAATGTCAAGAGAGTAATTGCCCGTTTTTCCGGTATTACTTCGTCCATTGATGATGCTTCTGTACACGAGCAGATACGATCTATAACTTCCGGGCTGATGAAAGGTGTTTCTCCGGGTACGTTTAATCAAGCCATCATGAACTTCGGTGCGCTAGTTTGCAAACCAGTGAATCCTGGTTGCACCACATGCCCGCTTTCCGGAAAATGCTTTGCCTTACAAAACGGAATGGTGACCGAGCTTCCGGCACGATCTAAAAAGAAGTCTGTAGTACTTCGCCATTTTCACTTTGTAGTGATCCTCTGGCGCGGAAAGGTCTTGTTGCAAAGGAGAGATACTAAAGATATCTGGCAAGGACTCTATACACCACCTTTGATGGAACGAAAAACTTCCAGGGCGCCTTCAATAAAACAATTAGCATCTTTTGCAGAACGTATCACAGGACTCAGTGGGATAGCGCTTCTTCATTCTTCACCTGCTCAACAGCAATTATTATCCCATCAGACAATCGTCGGGCGATTTCACTTTATCAGGCTGCTGTCAGCACCACATGCTGTTGAAGATCCTTTTGTATGGGTTACAAAAAAATCTATTGACAACTTCGCACGGCCAAAAATGATTGTTCATACGCCAATGCATATCTAGTCAGCGCATTTGTGGTTGCCTCATATATTCGATAAAGGATGATGTAGATTGTTCCTGCTGTTATACTTTGTACTGCCTGTATTTCCAGTAGCCCAACAAACTGATACCTGTAAATGCAGCAGCCGTGTAATAGACAAAGGACGGAATCGGAACAGGATCACCTGCGGCATAAGAGTGGAGGCCTGACAGATAATAGTTTACTCCAAAATAGGTCATCATCACAGAGGCAAATCCAAACAAGGAAGCTACGCTGAACGCATATGGTCCCCGAAAGCCCGGTATAAATCTCATGTGAAGGATAAATGCATATACAAGTGTCGTGACCAGGGCCCATGTCTCTTTTGCATCCCATCCCCAATATCTTCCCCAGGATTCATTTGCCCACACACCACCGAGGTAAGTACCTGTGCTCACCATGATCAATCCTCCGATCAGTGTCATCTCGCTGATGTAGGTCATCTCGCGGATGGTGCGGCCGATCCTTGCCTCGTTAGAGGGCGTAAGAAAAATCATAAGCATAAGATTCAGCAAACCTATGATCGCACCAAGCATTAGGAATCCATAACTACCCGCTTCGAGTGAAACATGTATGGTCAGCCAGTATGATTTCAATACAGGTACTAATGGGGTAATCTCCGGATCAAGCCAACTCAAGCCAGCCACCATTAAAATCGTTGAGGCAAGAATGCTTGTTGCTGTAAGTCCCCCCAGTGATTTTCGGGTGAAGATCAATCCAGCTAATACGGTAGTAAATCCAATATAAATCATGGACTCATATCCATTACTCCAGGGCGCCCTGCCGGACACATACCATCGGATACCAAGTCCCACTGTATGCAAAAGAAAACATGCGCCCAACAAAAGGGATGCAATTTGTGTCGGTCGTCTCATGTTCAATTCCGGTTTGAATACCTTGGTAAAAAACATGATCAGAAATAATAATCCCAGGAGACCGTATGCCGATGTCAATCTTGAAAATACATTCATCTTGTTGAGCAGGATTTCCATATCCACCCTGCTCTGGGATAGTACTAATTCGCCACCCTTTTGTTGTTGATAATTGTGCAATGCTTCGATTTGCTGATCCGCAGAGCCCCATGCCTGGGAAGCCATAGCGTCCTGCACGGCAAGTGCGTACTCCTGAAAAAAACTAAGGATAAAAGGAGAGGAGTGCGTTTGTCCCGTTGGGTGAAGTGCCTCTGCCGGTGTCAGCCATTGGTCTGTCGGATGATTTTCTACAGGATAGATTCGCGCCATACTACCATTGAAAATCATATTGCAGATATTGACCCGCTCATCGATTTTCATGATTTCTTTATCAAATAATGATCGGTCGATGGGTTGAAGACTATACGCTCTTCTCACCTGATCCCTTAAGAGATATTGGCCATCCGCGCCGAAAAAATCATTAAACGATGCCAACTCTCCTTTGGCAGGTATCAGGCTTCTGATCTCTTCCTGTGTGCCAATTTTAATGATAGGTTGCTGTGTCCATTCTTCAGGGTATAGTGTCATGCCCAGAAAAACCTGGTCAGCATTGAGCCCGTAAAAACTTTCTTTTCTGGATATTTTACGGAGTACCTCACTGGCCATTGTATTCATTGGCTTCATTCTTCCTTTCTGATCCTGCACCAGCAAGCGTCCGAATTCAGCTGCATGCTCTTTCGGTATGTTGTGCAGCTGCATCTCATTGACATTGTTGGCATACTGCCTGCCCGGAAAAACAAACATCAGCAACAGGATCAAACCCGCCACAGAGCTTCGCTTGTCTGGCATCTGCATATCCTTGAGTCTTTTAGATAGTTCCCTGAAACGGCTTTTCTTGTGAAAGAGTGTGAAGACCAATCCAAGGGTCAGGAATATATATCCGATGTAGGATATCCATGTGCCCCAGAAATCATGGTTCACGCTTAAGACGGTACCGAGTTCATCCTGATCAAATGAGGATTGAAAAAATCTGTATCCACCGTAATCAAGTATGTTGTTCATAAAGATCCGCTGGTCCTTGCGTACATTCTTTCGGGTATCGATCAGGGTCACTTCACTGGCATACGATGACGCACTGTTTGTGCCTGGATATTTATCAAGAATAAAGTCGCGTAGTTTTAACGAAAAGGGAAGTTGAATCCTCTTTGCACCATAGGCGACCGCAAGTTCAGTATTGCCCCCTTTGACGATTTCCGGCATTCCTTCAATACCCTTGTTGCCATACACCATCACAGTGGAGGGGGTTCCGTTGATGCTGATTTTAAGCCGTAAGGCTGCTATACTTTCACTTTTCATCTTTGGCCCCGAAGACTTCATCATCACCTCTGCGCTCGGATTGAAATCACCGATAGCAAAGTTGCCACGACTGCCGGTATAGAGGGAGCGCACCACCAGTGGCATATAGACGCCCGGATAGATGGTATCTTTCTTCTGTGTGGCCATGACCATGTGGTCAAGGACTTCCGGTGATTTAAAGACAATGGAATCGTTCCTGTAATAGATGTTGTAAGCCTCTGGCTGTTCAGGGTTTCCGAAATTAAACCAGGAGCCATTCAGGTTCTTAAAGTCTTTCTCTTTTAGAAAATACTCTTCACGACCCATGCTCCCACCGATCACGATCTTGATGACAGGTACACCTTTGTCCGAAGGTTCCAGTATAGTTTCCGGGTTGGGTATAAAGGCTTCAAGCTCTGCCTCAATGACGTCTTTGCCTATCTGGTAAGATTCTTTAAACTGGTTTCTGCCGAGAGAAGCAAAATTGACTTTTTCATCAAATCTGTACGCCTTTCCGTTTTGCCTGGCTTCAAACAATATGTGGGTATCCGAAGAAACCAATTCATTAGAAGAGCTGTCTTCGCGAATATGCATCGTGCCCTCATACCCGAAATAACGCGTCACTCCCGCTCCAATAAGAATAATGATAATGGATGCATGGAACATTAGCGTGCTCCATTTTTTCTGCTGCATCATCCTGAATCTGAAAATATTGACGAGGATAGCAATGCCAAACAGAACGAGCAATAATTCAAACCATCGTGCCTTGAAGATGACTTTCTGGGCAGCGCTGGTACCAAAATCGTTTTCTATAAAGGTAGCGGCACCAATAGCTACCGCAAATAAAATCATATAAAATCCGGCCGCAGTGGTCGAAAATAAACGGTTAATAATTGGCTTCATATACATTGGCTATATGCGCTTGCCTTGCGCTATAAGGTGATTGAATAAATTTCTGTACTGCACGACTATGGAATAAGTTTGGCCTCTTCCATGATAATATCGTATTTGTATCCGGCCCCAAAATCTTTGTTCAGCGCGATGATCCCCTCTAAGGCTACGATCGATCCGAGTGCTATGTTCTCTGTTGTTGTAATTGTGAGATCTATCGATTTGTCTTTTAAGGATCCGTCCTGCAGATGTATCCAGTTACGGCTCATGATCATGTTATTGAGCTTGACGCACCGTCCTTTTATACGTACTGTTTTCCCCTCATACTTCTTCCGGTTTTCTAACAATTCTGCGATAGTAATGCCTCCGGTGACGGGCTCTATTTTTGTTTTTTGTTCAATCGGCTCATCTCCGGCATCTGCTGACATGTTTCCATGTTGGTTTCCTCCGGCTGACATACTACCACTCAATGCAGGATCTTCGCTGACATCTGAAACGAGGTACAGTGTTTCAAATACCCGGTCGTATTCCACGCTTTTGAAATTGGTCTTTTTTAATCCTCCTCTGTAATAATACGTACCGCCCTTTTTCACTTCCTTTTTAGGGATGGCGATCCAGGTCATGGATCCATCTTCCGAAACGTTCAGATAAGTATACTTGGAGGTGTGTAAAACCTCTTCAACCACTACTTTGTGAATCTGTGAGGCGGCGGGATCTGCAGCTGGCTGCTCCACTCCTGCAGTAGCGTCTACGGCCTCTATTACTTTTGGATTAGAGTTGCAGGCAGCAAGAATGGTAATAAACGTACATGCAAATATTACGGTCTTCATCTTTTCGTTTTTAGTGTTTATTGCTTTAAGATACCACACATCTTCCTCTCTTGCAAGGAAGTGTGGGGGTTAAAATCGTTGGGTGATATTGGTATAGATTCTGCTGGTGACTTGTTTGTTGTTGATCTCTCCTTCGTAGTTTACGGATAAGGAGAATAGTTTGGTTGCCCGCCATGATAAATTGATGCCAAATATCGATTGATTGAGCGGTATTTCCACGTTTTTATAATGGTATTGAACCGTTCTGTATTCAAGTTCTCCGAATAATTTTCCTTTGACGATATCCCTCGATGCCCTGATACCATAAATAGCGCCCATGAGATATGCGGATTGAATAAACAAAGCGGATGCAGTAACCGCCATCTGGAGGCCCGGGATCCTGGAAATGGTAAAGTACGAATTGAGGTTTTTAGATACGCCTGGGTTGTCCTTTTGAAACCGGTATCCGGCATTAGAGCCAATGGTAATTTTTTTCCACGGACGGTAGTTAAAGCTAAACCTGAATCCCTGTCTTGTTTCTTCATCGAGTAACTGGTCAATAAAGTTTTTATAGCTTTCATAATAGATGACATTGTTCCGTGCATCATAGGATCCAAAGAAAGAAAGTTTATCAGAGGTCCTGTATCGTACTGAAAAATAAATGCTGGTGATGTCCAGTGTGTTTTTGGGTTGGTCATTTTCCAGTTTGTACAGATCAAATTCAAACGATGTAAATATCGATATGCGCTTGATCATGGAGTTGAGGTGCTGGAAATAGGCAAACCGGCGGTCTGTCATCGCCCCGTTTTTTTGCTCTACAAAGGCCAGCGTATTCTGCATGGTTCCATTATGTCCTTCCAATATATTGCCTACATATGCACCGTACTGAAACATCGCCGGGTTATAACTATAATCCGTCAGGTCGGGCCTTGATCCCACGATCGCTCCGACAAAAGCTTTCTTCCATCGTTTCTCTGCCTGTATCCCATCAACGGCTCCCATGTTGGAAATACTGAAATTTGTTTTACGCCCTGCCCACACGCGCATCCCCTTGCCCAGGTCATATTCGAGCGCGAGGGAATATACCTTAAACGCTCTTTTAAAGTTGTCCTGTACTTCCTCCCATTCATCCAGGGTATGCCGAAAGGACATATACACTTCTGCCGACAGGCCTGTCTGACCAATCCGTCTTGAATTGGCAGTCAGTGTGTAGCGCATGCGTTGTCTGTTAGCCGCCGGGTTTTCTGCAAGATTGATATAGGCCGCAGCCGAAATTCGTCCCTTTGTTTCAGACTTTTCGGTCGGTAATTTCTCCTCTTCTTTTTCTGAAAGCGGCTTCTCCATTGCGTCTTCAATCTGTACAGCCAGTGGCGTGCTGATGGTTGCTGTATCAACAGGTAAGGCTTGTGGTTTAAGCTGGACTCTGGCAATCATCCTGGTTCCCACTTCAATGAGTTGGTCCGTCAGGGGCGTGCCCACACATGATGTTGATGACAGATTGTTGACGATGAGGGCCGGTATGATGGCTCCATCCTTTGCCATAAACAAAGTATCCCCAACCGAAATGAGTTTGGTGGATTGAAACTTGACATAAATGTTCTGTGACGTCCTATAGGTAACCTCACCACCAAGGGTGTCTGTCGCAACTTGTGCGCTAACAGACAGGATGCCACTGGCCAACAATAATGTTAATAATAGGTGTCTCATCTTTGCTACTCTTGTTTTATCAATCTGCTTCTCCGTCAGGGTGACATGCCAGGCAGGCGTTACTGTTGTACTGGTAACCACTTACCTCATCATGTTGATTGTTTGTTTCGTTTTGTGAGTGACAGGTGAGACACGTAAAAACTGAGTAATTATTTGGGTTGGTATGGCATTGGTTGCATTGATTCCATTCCCCATCATGTCTTCCGCTGTAGATCGGGAAGTAAAGGTTGTCATGGTCCCAGGTTGAAGGCACCCAAGCATTTTGGGAGTGACAATTGCTGCAGGTTGTTGGAAATAATGCTGCCTGATGATCTGGATCATTAGTTTGGTTGTAATCATCCTGATGACATCCAAAACAGGTGTTGGGAGTATTATTATAGTTACCATTATGGCAGGTTGCGCATTGGTTTTCAATTGCAGCATGCGCTCCCAGTAATGGATAGTAATCGTCGTGAACAGGAAACAGTGCCGGATCCCAGTCGGGGTTTGTAGTATGGCAGGTGACACAATCCGTAGACAATCCCAGCGAATTATGGTTTGGATTGGTTGATTGTGAATAATCAGGCATGTGACAGGCATTACACTCAGTAGGGGTGTTCTCATATCCGTTGGAATGACACGATGCGCAGTCCACATTGGCATGCCCTTGTGTCAACGGGAAGCCTGAAGAGTTGTGGTTAAACGAGCCCTCACTTTCTCCTGTTGGATGGCAGGCCAGGCAAGCATTGCTCTCGAAAATATATCCTCCCACTCCGGTGTGTTGCTGGTTCGTCTCCGAGCTGTTATGACATGTCGTGCAGGTGAATATTGCATAATTATTGGTGTTGGTATGACAGTCCGTGCACTGATCCCATATGCCTTCATGGGCACCACTGTAGATTGGGAAAAACTGCTGATCATGATCGCTGTATTCTGCAGGTGACCACGCAGATTCTGTATGACAGGATGCACAGTCTGTTGAGAAGTTGAGAGATACGTGCGATGGATTGCTTGTTTGGTTATAGTCATCCTGGTGACAACCCACACAGGTGTTTGGCGTGTTGTTATAGTCTCCGTTGTGACACGTCACACATTGATCCGCTATGGTGGCATGAGCACCATTGAGTACATAATACTGATTGTGTATTCCAAAGGACGCCGGGTTCCAATCCGGTGCCGTAGTGTGACAAGAAGCACAATCTGTTGGTAAGCCTAATGTAAGGTGATTCGGATTGATGGCCTGGTTGAAATCCGTTGTATGACAAGCGCTGCATTCCGTAGGTGTTCCTTCAAAGCCTGATGTATGGCAGTCCAGACAATCCACTAAAGTATGCGAACCGGTCAGCGGGAAGTTGGATTCGTTGTGATTAAACATGCCCTCTGTACTACCCGTTGGATGACAGGCTAAACACAGCGGACTATTGTATGCATAGCCATTAACCCCTGCATGCTGTTCATTGGTTTCTGGATTGGCGTGACAAGTGATACAGGTGAATACAGAAAAATTATTTGGATTGGTGTGACAATCATTGCATTGATCCCATTGACCTTGATGTTCTCCGCTATAGATCGGGAAATGTTCAATATCGTGATTGAAGGTAGCTGGCTCCCATGCGTTTTCACTATGACAGGTTGCGCAATCGGTTCCAAATCCGGAGGTAGTATGTGGCGGATTGGTCGTGTTGTTATAATTATCGAGGTGACAACCCACACAGGTGTTTGGCGTGTTATTGTAATTACCGTTGTGGCAAAGAGCACAATCATTGGAGATGGCGGCATGAGCTCCTTGAAGCACATAGTAATCATCATGATTGGGCATGGATGCTGGCATCCAGACAGCCTCTGTATGACATGTCGCACAATCGGTTGAAAACTGAAGTGTCGTATGAGACGGATTGGTGGTTTGATTGTAATCGACCTGGTGACATCCTGCGCAGGTGTTAGGTGTGTTGTTATAGTCACCGTTGTGGCAGGTCACACATTGATCAGCGATAATAGCATGAGCGCCGTTGAGCACGTAATATTCATTATGAATCGGAAACGTAGCAGGATTCCAATCTGGCACCGTGGTATGACAGGAGGCACAATCAGTAGGAATGCCTATCGCGAGGTGATTTGGGTTTATGCTTTCATTGAAGGATCCGGTATGACAGGCAACACACTCTGTGAGTGTACCTTCAAAGCCGTTTGTATGACAATCAAGACAGTTAACGGTGGTATGCGCCCCTGTCAGTGGAAACGCGGTGTTGTTATGATCAAACCCAAAGTCTCCTTCTCCATTAGGGTGGCAGGCCAGACATGCCGGACTGCTGTATACATAGCTATTGACCCCAGTGTGTTGTTCATTGGTTTCAGGATTCGCATGACACGTGATGCAGGTGAATGTTGTCCAATTCCCAGGTACATTATGACAATCCACACACTGGGACCATTCACCCTGGTGTGATCCGCTATTGATAGGAAAGTATTGTGCGTCGTGGTCAAAGGATGAGGGCTCCCATGCTGATTCGTTGTGACATGACGCGCAGTCTTGTGAAAAATGGAGCGCTAAATGCGGCGGATCTGTCGTCTGGTTATAATCATCTACGTGGCACCCTGAACATGTATTTTGTGTATTGTTATACTCTCCGTTATGACACACTACACATTGTGAAGAGAGTGGTGCGTGCGCACCGGACAATACATAATAATCATTGTGATTAGCAAGCGTGGCCGGACTCCATCCGGGTTCGGTCGTATGACAAGTAGCACACTCCATCGAAAGCCCGAGAGATGTGTGATTAGGATTAATCGACTGATTAAAATCCTGTGTATGACACGCCTGGCAATCTGTTGGCGTCCCTTCAAAACCGTTTGTGTGGCAACTAAAACAATCTACGGCGTTGTGAGCTCCGGTAAGTGGGAACGCAGTTGAATTGTGGTCAAATGCTTCGTCGGCATTACCAGTCGGATGACACGCCAGGCAAGCAGTACTGTTGTATGTATATCCGGCTACACCATTATGCTGTTCCTGTGTTTCTGTATTTACATGACAGGTGATACAGGTAAATTCACTGAAGTTTCCTGGTGTAGTATGGCAATCCACACAAGCTGTCCATTCTCCTTCGTGTGCACCGCTATAGATCGGGAAGTATTGTCCGTCATGATCAAAGGTTGCCGGTGTCCAGGTATTCTCTGAATGACACATTATACAGTCCGTTGAAAATGAAAGTGCCGTATGGGATGGATCTGTGGTTTGATCATAATCGTCCTGATGGCAACCTACACAGGTGGTAGGCGTATTGTTGTAATCGCCGTTGTGGCAGGATGCACAATCATTTGCGATGGTTGCGTGCGCCCCGTTCAATATATAAAAGTCGTTGTGATTGGCAATCGTGGCTGGATTCCAGTCCGGCGCCGTCGTGTGGCATGAGACACAATCCGTAGACAGTCCCAATTCGTTGTGGTTTGGATTGGTGGATTGATCAAAATCCATGGTGTGGCATGCAAAACAAGCCGTTGGCGTTCCTGTGTAACCGTTGGCGTGACAGGCTATGCATTCAACAGCAGTGTGCGCTTGAGTCAGCGGGAAGTTGGTGTTGTTATGATTGAGGGCACCATCCCCACTCCCTGTTGGGTGACAAGCAAGACATGCCGTACTGCTGTATGTATATCCGGTTACCTCATTATGCTCATTATCTGTATTGGGATTGGTGTGACAAGTGATACAGGTAAATTCCGCGTAGTTCGCTGGATTCTGGTGACAGTCTTTACAATTATCCCATACTCCATTATGTGAGCCGCTGTATATTGGAAAATATTGGTCGTCGTGCTGGTCAAAATCGGCTGGTTTCCACCCCGGTTTTGTTGTGTGACATGCTGCACAGTCCGTTGTCAGTCCTATTGACTGGTGGTTTGGATTGGTCGTCGCTAGAAAATCTCCTTCGTGACACGTAATACATTCAGGAGACACTTTGGAATAATCCGT
>JANNSS010000154.1:0-7727 GCA_031402955.1 Saprospiraceae bacterium | reverse complement strand
AACGAGGAAGTACCTCTCCGGTGCAGGATTTATAGAAGTAGAAACTCCAAACCTGATCAAGAGCACTCCTGAAGGTGCCCGCGATTTTGTAGTACCAAGCCGTGTCAATGCAGGGCAATTCTACGCTCTTCCACAATCTCCACAGACCTTCAAACAAATCCTGATGGTAGCAGGTATGGACCGCTACTTTCAGATTGTAAAATGTTTCAGGGATGAAGACCTCCGGGCAGACCGTCAACCTGAATTTACACAGATCGACTGCGAGATGGCCTTCGTGACACGCGAGGATATCCTGCAGACATTTGAAGGATTGACCCAGCATCTTTTTCAGACTTTACTTAATATTGAACTGGGACAGTTTCCTCGTATGTCTTACGATGAAGCGATGATCCGATATGGCTCTGACAAACCAGACGTACGCTTCGGGATGGAGTTTGTTGAATTCAATGACTTAGCGAAAGGTCATGGCTTTCAGGTATTCGATGATGCTAAACTGATCGTAGGTATCTGCGTACCTGGTCAGGCAGAAACCTATTCGAACAAAATGCTCAATGATCTTACGGACTGGGTCAAACGTCCGCAGATCGGTGCCAAGGGGTTAGTCAATATAAAAGTACAGACCGATGGAACCATTAAAAGTTCTATTTCAAAATACTATACGGATGAACAGTTGAAAGCCTGGGGAGAAAAGGCCGGAGCTGGTCCGAACGATATGCTATTGATTCTCTCTGGAGAAACGGATAAGGTTCGCAAGCAACTCAATGAACTGCGTCTCGAAATGGGCAATCGTCTTGGGCTACGCACGCCTGGTACCTTTAAGCCATTATGGGTCGTTGACTTCGCATTACTTGAGTGGGATGAAGAGGCACAGCGTTTCCATGCGATGCATCATCCATTCACATCTCCAAAAGCAAATGACATCGAGCGGATGTTGGATGGTGACCATGAGACCATGAAAAGTCTTCGTGCAGATGCCTATGATCTTGTGATCAATGGGGTGGAGATTGGCGGAGGATCGATTCGTATCCATGACCGCGCTTTGCAGGAAAAGAATTTTAAACTTCTCGGGTTCACACCAGAGCAGGCTGAAAATCAATTTGGCTTCCTGATGGGTGCTTTTGAATATGGCGCCCCTCCGCATGGTGGTATCGCGTTTGGTTTTGACCGCTTATGTGCTATGATGAAAGGAGAAACATCGATTCGTGACTTTATTGCTTTTCCAAAAAACAATCAGGGCAGGGATGTGATGATTGATGCACCATCGGGTATTGATGATGCACAACTCAAGGAGTTGTCACTGGCCGTAATCAAAAAATAATGTCTGAACTATGATTTTGTATGATTGAATGAAGACTATGATTGATTTTGCTGTCCAACAACTATTTCCATTCATCATAGTTTTCATTTAATCATAGTTTTCATTTAATCATAGTCCTCATTTAATCATTCTAATCATAGTAAAGCACAGACGAAGTAAAATCACTTCTTTGGCTTCATCACCCGATGGAAACGGAGGCTGATATCACCGAAATTGATGAGCAATCCAATTTTTAGGCCATACGCTTCCAAATAGTTAATAGCCTGGGCTAGGTCAGCATCATCCAGATGTTTTCTTGCTTTTAGCTCAACCATAACTTGCTCTTCAACAAAAAAATCAACCCTCCTGGTACCTAAGAGAAAGTTTTTGTAATAAATATCCATTTCATGCTCACGACTGAAAGACAGCCCTTGTAGCTTCATCTCGATAGCAAGGGCTCTTTGATAAATGACTTCCTGAAATCCATTTCCCAAAATCTTGTGTACTTCCAGGGCACAACCTATAATTTTACCTGTCAGCTCCGACAAAGGGTATTCTTCTTTGACAAAATCCTTCATTTTTAACAGTTTTTATTGCGTACAACCAAATCATAGTCCTCATTTAATCATAGTGGGTATATACAAGTGTCTCCAGAAGGGCGAAATGTTACCCTCCTGATAAGAAAAGTTGAAAAAATATTTCTCCTGGTTTCCTGAGCGGAAACCAGGTTTCAGATGTTTAAGAATTTGATCTTATTGGAAACATTCTCTTTTGTTTTAGCTGATTGCTTCCAATTTCACTAAACAGCTATTAAAACCCTATTTTTGCCTTTGAAATCAATATCCATATGAGTGTTGTAGAAATGAAGGTTCCGGTCATTGGTGAATCCATCAATGAAGTTACATTGTCCCAGTGGCTGAAGCCTGATGGTAGTTTTGTAAAACTGGATGAGCCTATCTGTGAGTTTGAATCTGATAAAGCCACGCTTGAGTTCCCTGCGGAGGCTGAAGGAAAATTGATCCATGTAGCTAAAGAGGGTGATGATCTCGCAATCGGTGCACTGGTGGCGAGAATAGATACCAGTGTAAAAGCTGCTGTTGAAACTGCAACACCGACGAAACCAGCAGAACCTACAGCACCTGTGCCGCCTACCGCTCCAAAGAAAACGGAAGAAAGCAAACCAATCCCATCCCCATCTGCAGGAAAAATACTCCGCGAGGGAAATGTTGATCCTGTTACAGTGGAAGGATCAGGAAAGGAAGGTCGTATTACAAAGGCAGATGCCTTGCAGGCTGTAGAACAAAAACCAAAAGCACCACTAGAGACGCCTCCAGCTACTGTTACATCCGCTCCTCTTCCTACTGTTACGCATGCGTTGTTTGGTCGTGTTGAACACCGGGAGAAGATGACAAGAATGCGTCGCACCATCGCGCGCAGGTTGGTGTCCGCTAAAAACAATACAGCGATGCTGACCACCTTCAATGAGGTGGATATGACGGCCATCCTTGATTTGCGTAAAAAATACCAGGATCAGTTTGTAGCCAAATATGGAATCAAACTAGGGTTCATGTCTCTCTTTGCAAAAGCCTGTGCACAAGCCCTTCTGGAAAAACCTGATGTCAATGCACACATTGATGGTGAAGACCTGATCTATCATGATTACGTAGATATTTCATTCGCCATTTCAACACCGACAGGTCTGGTAGTACCGCCTATCAATAATATCGAATCGCTGCGCTTTGATGAGATCGAATTTAAAATCAAGGAGCTCGCTGATAAAGCCCGTTTAGGTAAACTGACCCTTGAAGAAATGTCCGGTGGAACCTTTACGATTACCAACGGTGGTGTCTTCGGTTCTCTGCTCAGCACACCTATCATCAACGAACCTCAGTCTGCTATCCTCGGTATGCACAACATACAGGAACGGGTAGTGGTGGTCAATGGGCAGATCGTCATCAGGCCGATGATGTATGTGGCATTATCTTATGATCACAGAGTTATTGATGGCAGCACGAGTGTTACTTTCCTGGTCAGAGTGAAAGAATTACTTGAAGATCCTACCAAGCTGTTGATGCAGCTTTGATAAAACCATAGAAGCTAAGCTACTAGTATTGCATAACCTAAAACGGGTCTGCCGTTGCAGGAGTTTGCTCCTGCGACCACGTTAATGCCTAACGAAATTCCATATTAGAATTCCAATTGGGAATTCTCATTGTTGCAGGAGCAAACTCCTATAACGGCCAGAGCCGATTCGTTTGGCTAAAGAGATTTGTCCTCTACTATTTGTTTAAGACGATAAATGGTTCGGTAGGTTTCTTGATCAGGGCTACAGCTACCTCTGCTATACCGCTATCGAGGATGCCAAGTTCTTTTGCTGCTCTACGGGATAGATCGATGATTCTGCCTTTTACGTATGGCCCTCTGTCAGTCACGATAACCATCACGGAGTGATCAGGATTGTCCTTGCGGGCAACTTTCAGAATACTGCCAATGGGATAAGAAGGGTGAGCACATGTAAGATCATCCGGATCATAGCGATCCCCATTTGCCATCCTGAAACCAGTAAGACCATTGTGGTAGAAACTAGCCACACCCACTTCCTGGCTGGAGGCCGGGAGGGTCAGAAACAGGCAAAAGATACCTGTGATCAATATGGGTAATGATCTGTTCATGATGGATTAATAATGCAAATAACGCTTAAAAGGTTCAATTATTGAGGTTTATGACTGAAATAAAATCAATATGTTGTTAATCATTTCTTAACCGACCATTGAAAACCTATATGTATAAGCCTTGTCGTCATCCATTTGCCATCATCACTGACCAGTACTGACCCATTGCAAAAACTTGACCACTTTCAAATCTTCACTGATTCTGCTGGCTGAATTTATTTCCCGGATGACAGCACGACAATCGTGTATGCTGTCAATAGCAACTATGGTCAAATAGATCAGTTTATCTCGACCCGGTCAGCGATGGAAAATATACTGGAAACGGTGAAGTAAAAATCACCATGAGAAAGTAGTGTAGGCGTTCAAATAAAACAACAGGGTTCAAATAAAACAGGGTTCAAAATATATATGTAGGGGTTCAAAATTTTGAACCCCTACATATATATTTTGAACCCCTACCCTTTTTTATTTGAACAATGCACTATGCTCTATGCTACTTAAATTCCATTTCGATATTCGTAGCCCCCCCCAGGAGTGGGACATATTTTGCAGACACTAATGAATCGATCGTTTTTCCATCGATCACAATTCTATCGCTGACGATAGAAATTTTCATAGTGGCGTCTGTGAATAAACCATCCGCCTGCAAGGCCGCTAAGAATGCGCTATATTCCTGATCCTCACCTGTTGTACCCGATGGGGTTGTAGTTGTTTCGGTTTGAATCGTACTTCCCACATCATGACCTGCTGCATCATTGGTGCCATAGATTTGCGCCAGGGATGGTGCGATCACCAATGAAACGATTGACATCAGTTTGATGAGGATGTTCATCGATGGACCTGAAGTATCTTTGAAAGGATCACCTACTGTATCTCCTGTAACAGATGCTTTGTGTGGTTCGCTCTTCTTGTAGAACATTTCACCATTGATGTTCACGCCCTTTTCAAAACTCTTTTTCGCATTGTCCCATGCTCCTCCTGCGTTGTTCTGGAATATACCCATCAACACACCACTTACGGTTGCTCCTGCAAGAAAACCTCCCAATGCTTCCGGGCCTACAAGGAATCCAACCAATAACGGTGAAATAATGGTGATAGCACCGGGTAGCATCATTTTCTTAATGGAGGCTTCGGTAGAGATGGCAACACATTTATCATATTCCGGTTTTCCGGTGCCTTCCATAATCCCTGGAATGGTGCGGAACTGACGCCTTACTTCTTCGACCATCGCCATAGCTGCTTCACCTACTGCACGAATGGCTAAGGATGAAAACAGATAAGGGATCATACCTCCTACAAAAAGACAAGCCAGCACGTCTGCTTTATAAATGTCAATACCATCGATACCGGCTACACCAACAAATGCTGCGAAGAGCGCAAGTGCGGTAAGTGCTGCGGAAGCAATAGCAAAACCTTTTCCAGCAGCCGCAGTGGTGTTTCCAACTGCATCGAGTATGTCTGTTTTTTCACGCACGTCTGCAGGCAGTTCGCTCATCTCGGCAATACCTCCCGCATTGTCCGCAATCGGACCGAATGCATCAATGGCAAGCTGCATCGCAGTCGTCGCCATCATTCCTGCTGCAGCGATAGCCACACCATACAATCCGGCGAAATAAAAGCTTCCCCAGATTCCGGCAGCTAACACAAGGATCGGGAGAAAAGTACTTTCCATACCCACGGCAAGTCCACCGATAATGTTGGTAGCATGCCCAGTAGAAGATTGCTGAATGATGGAATTTACCGGCCTTCTATTCATGGCTGTATAATACTCCGTAATGATACTGATGAGGGTACCTACCACCAAGCCAACAACAATAGCCCCGAGGACACCCCATTTTGTGAAATCATGTCCGCGTAATTGCATGTTTTCGGGGAGTACATAATAGACAAGAGCTGCAGAGGCTATACCCGTGAGGATAATAGATCCCCAGTTACCCATGTTCAATGCTTTCTGTACATGATGTGTAGTCATGCCGGCAGTATCGGTAATCTTTACAAAGAGTGTCGCTACAATCGAAAACAGGATACCAACTCCGGCAATCAGCATTGGCAACAGAATCGGAGAGATACCTCCGATACCGTCATCGCCCATGACGATGGTCTGTTGACCAAGCACGATCGTGGCAAGCACGGTAGCTACATAAGAACCAAATAAATCTGCGCCCATACCCGCTACGTCACCGACGTTGTCTCCAACATTGTCAGCAATGGTCGCCGGATTGCGTGGATCGTCCTCGGGGATACCTGCTTCCACTTTTCCAACGAGGTCTGCACCTACGTCTGCAGCTTTGGTATAAATACCTCCGCCTACACGTGCAAAGAGAGCGATACTCTCAGCACCTAATGAAAAGCCGGTGAGGACTTCAATAGCCTGGAGCATTTCTACACTATTGACTCCGGAATCCGGAGCAAAAATCTGTCTCAGAATAATAAACAAGCCGCCCAGTCCTAGAACTGCGAGTCCTGCTACACCCATACCCATGACTGAACCTCCTGTAAAGGATACATTGAGTGCCTTGCTGAGGCTTGTTCTGGCTGCCTGTGCGGTACGTACATTAGCCTTCGTGGCCACTTTCATCCCGATATATCCTGCCGTAGCGCTGAATACAGCTCCTATCACAAAAGCAATGGCAATACTCCAGTGACCATGGGGATTGGTGGAAGCCATGACGGCCAGCAACATACCTACCAGGACCACAAAATAGCCTAGTATCTTCCACTCAGCCCTGAGGAAAGCCATAGCTCCTTCAGCGATATACCTGCTTATTTCCTGCATCCGGTCATTGCCGGGATCCTGCTTTCCGACCCATATAAATTTGATCCATGTGTAGATCAAACCAATCACACCCATCACCGGAACCAGGTAAATCAAGTTTTCCATATTCTATATTTCGTTCTGTTATTTGTCCCCTAAAGGGGCGCAAAGATAAACAAAGAAGCCTATACAGGATGGCACCTTT
Source organism: Saprospiraceae bacterium (assembly GCA_031402955.1). GTDB lineage: Bacteria > Bacteroidota > Bacteroidia > Chitinophagales > Saprospiraceae > Opimibacter. The sequence goes on along the minus strand of JANNSS010000154.1, from coordinate 798 downwards.
CATTGAAGTTTTTAATGCTGTTCCGTTCAATTTCCCAGGCTTCCATTATAATCTGCTGCATATTTATTTACCTTGCAATGAATTCTTTACCTATGACCCTTGGCGAATTTTTTGAGTTGTGCGGAGAAAATCCGACCCTCCTTCTGGGCTTTTTCATGCTCGTCCCGTTTGTAGCCTTGCTGGCACTGTTCTTCTCTGGTGGCCAGGGGCATCTCTCTCCATGGAAATACCTTTATTCAGTTCTTATCTACCTGGTTGCTATCCCTGGTATTTTTGCGGTCACCCTCAGCGTGTATCTTTTTCTGTTTGAACGGAGGTCCATTATGGATGTCAATATTTACACGCAGGTTTTGCCCATCGTTTCCATGCTGGCCACATTTATCCTGATCCGCAAGCAGGTTGATCTTGACCTGGTTCCTGGTTTTGGAAAACTATCCGGACTGATCACTGTTCTTTCCGTATTGATGATCGTCATGTGGATCATTGACAAAACGCATATTTATGCCATCACCTTCATGCCATTTTACGTGGTGGTACTGATTCTTATAGCTGGATTTCTCCTGATCCGGCTCGGTTTTAAACGAATAACTGGCTGATGTAATCAGCATTTCATTTTTTTATACCTATTTTTATACTGTTGCTTCCCACCCTCTCTCCTTTATCTTGGTTGCTTTTATTTGTGTACCTATAATACCTATTATAATGAGACCATTATCTACGCTGCTCTGCCTCCTTTTATCTGCTGTTGGAATAGCTCAACCCACATTAAATTTTACACCGCTTTCCTTGTCAGGACCC
>JANNSS010000153.1:0-2141 GCA_031402955.1 Saprospiraceae bacterium | reverse complement strand
CTGTAAGGATGGATTGCTTCACCGTCAAACCCATCAAGGCACATAGCAAAAGGATGAACACGGCCGGTGCCCACCATGGCCCGTATATGCCTGCAAGTAGTGAGCCGGCGAGGCAAAGAATGATGGCTATAGTTGTTTTGTTTTTCATTGTGGTGTGATGTTGATTTGTCTGGAGGCGTCCATGCAGCAGGCTCTTTTTGGATCGCTACTTCATAATATTTTCCATCGAAGTAATGTTCCAGCATATCCCTGTAGTGAGGGCTTGCCGGGTTGCCTGATTGGCCTCCGGGATAATTCACCCATGCCTTCGGTGGAGAGGAAAGTTCTACGATCATTCGCCACGAAGGGCCATGTGTCTTACTCATGGCATTGATGATATGTCGCCCTCCTGAAGTGGAAATAAAATCAGCACCGAAATGTGGAAACCTCGCCAGGTGTGGAATATTGGTTTGTTTAAAATTGCCCCAGTTTTTTCCCTGATCGCCTTCCAGGTTACGAAATGCTTTTATCATGTTAGCAAAGGATGTGCAAGCAATGTCCTGCAATGTTTCTTTTTTATCCGTGGTGATGAGTTGATCAAAATATTTGGATTCCGGCTGATCTCTTGCGATTTCAACGATGCGCCACTCTTCAGGCAGCATCACGCCGAGATTGTCTAATTCATCCCAGGTTAATTTTTCAAATTCCGTATACCAAAGATCAAAGAATACAGGTGATAAACTATCGCGATGGTATTCATAATTCCATCCGTTTAGCATGGAAGCAATGGCAAGCCCATCCCCTGAATTGCAACCGGAACTATCAAGCGCTAGTAATAAGACAGGAAGTAATTCAGCAGCATGAAGGTTGTAATTATTTTGCTGCAAGGCTTGCATATCAAATGGAGTGAGGCCATCGCTTGTATCAAGCACCATGTTGACCATCCTGCCCCTGTAATCTTCAAATATCCGCTTACCAAGCAATGGATATGGATACAAAGGGTCTGCAGGAGCCTGATTGGCAGAACTCACATACCCCCTCGCAGGATTGATGATATAAGGTGCATGTGCGAAGGGTATGTAACCCGCCCAGTCATTGGCACTTGCATCACCACTGGTCAATGTTTCGCCATGACCTGCAGGCCGGATCGGCATCACACCTGCAACACTTATAGCGATGTCACCTTGCGTGGACGCAAATATTTTATTTTGCGCAGGATACTGAAACGCCGACACTGCTTCACGATATGCGGTGACATCTGCTGCTTTATTTATTTTTTTTAGGTAATCGATATCATTGACATTTGCTTTCTGATGACCAATCCATTTCATGGCCATGTCTTTGTGTTCATCCGTATGCGTGACAGGTCCCCAATGTGTATAACGGATGGTATCTATGATGGCATTGGAACCACGGACTTTTATCACTTCGGGACGCATGGTAGCATCAACATACTTTCCATCCAGTTTGTATTGGTGACGACTGCTGTCCTGCCAGCTGATCTGGTACCAGTCAAGAACATCCTGTCCTGAATTTGTAGAACCCCATGCTATATTTTCATTGAAACCAATGATGATGAAAGGTAATCCAGGTAAGGATACTCCATGAACAGACATTTCAGGTGTATGGATTTCCATCTCATACCAGATGTTAGGTAACGTCAATCCCAGGTGCGGATCATTGGCCAGAATCGGAAAACCATGTGCTGTTTTACTTCCGGCGACCGCCCAGTTATTACTCCCGTTTAAATCTTTCTGACGTTCATCTTCTGTCTCGTCGTTGGGCAATGAATTAGGAAGTGTTTGAACAGGCGCAGAAGAATTTTGAGTTGTAAAATCCCAGGTTTTTTCTGATGGAATGATAGGACTCTCTTTAGGATTGTGGTCAGGGAAAAGAAATGCGTAATCTTCGGCAGACAATTTGGCTCGAGCGGTAGAATATTCCAGGTCATCTTCACCGAGACACAAGGCGATCGCCATATTCGTTAGCGTCAATGCTGAGTGCACCGAAGTCCATTGCACAGGATCATGGGACAGGATTTTATATTCCATGGGCCAGTTTTTATAATCAATAGACTGGATATAGGTATTGACCCCATTGACGTAGGCATCCATGATCGCTTTGTTTCCTTCATGATCGCTCCAGTGTTTTGCTTTTTCTGT
>JANNSS010000152.1:0-7046 GCA_031402955.1 Saprospiraceae bacterium | reverse complement strand
CACCGATTTTGGACCACGCTCCATTTACATCATTTTGTATAACATCGTTTAAGCTTCCGGGATCATTTTCAGGATCATCGATGGTGCCATATCCTTCCATGTTCGACTGACCAGCTAAAACAAATACTCTTATGCTAGCCTGGGTTTTCTCCTGTCTGGTCACAATCGGAACATACCCTATCTCCAGACCTGCAGGTGGTTGGATAATGGCAGCCGGATCAACGGTCGCTACTCTTCCTATAGTCGGTGGTGCCAGATATTCATCAGTATGACTCCAGTTGGCGTGAAGGAGCTCGACTCTGCTTTGAAGCTTAGAACGAATATCTTCCGGAAGGTTGGCGTGAATGACTGCGGGTTGATCCACAAAACGATACCAGTAATAGGTAACGGTAGTGCCGTCCCCGAGCTCAGCCTTGAATGGCCCTGCTGTTGGGCCAGGGCTATTCCATGGGCCATTAGGATCTTGCCAATGACATTCCGGATCTAATGGTGTCAAATAAGTGATTTCTGGTCGGGGCGAAGCAGGCACGTCAGTCGTTAACAAATTTGTAGAGGGGGGCACATCTCCTTCCTCAATAGCACTCCATCGATTATCCAGATTGAGTTTGAAATATTCCGGTAATAAGAAGTTTTTATCTTCTTTCTCCACGATATTCAAATCATACTCAAAACCCATACTCGTTGCATTCTGCTGAACATTGTCTATGTAATTCAAATCAATCTCATGTTCTATCCCATTAGATGCGTTCTCTGCAATTTCAGCAGCCATGGCACCTCCATTGTTGACAAACGAAACACCATTGATCCCGGCCGGATTAATACCAGGCAGGACAGCGGGACCACCATTGAACCATGTATTCAGATCATTCCAGAGCGCATTTTGGGAGTAGACCGAAATTTGATTCAGCACGATTGAATTGTCTTCATTGTTAGCAGGGAAATGTAATTGTTCCACTTTAGCATACGGACTTCCGCTGCTATCCTGTGAAATAAGTGCTGGTGATCCTGCATGTTCTATACCGAAACCTACATTGGGATCTGAAGGCCTTGTGTCCAGGAATAATCCTTCTAAACCTGGATCCAGCAATGCGGGTTCGGTCCAGAATGTCGGTAAAAAGAAGGTTGCAGGGCCTTTGAAGTTTGTGGAATTCAAGAACAGTGTCCAGCATTGATTGCCCGTCCTGATATTGGTTCCATTTGTACTTTCAATGGGTTCTGTCAATGGCAAAGGAATATATCCATATCCAAGCATTTCGCCATTCAAACTTTGCGCCATATTCAAGCCATCGGGCGCCCAAAGTAGTTTGTTTGATAATTGCGCTACACCGTATTTACCGCCGGGTGTACTCCAGTCTCGCTGTCCATCTGGTAAAATATCACTTCTGCCAGCACCTGGTCCATTCGCCCATGCATAGAAATTATATGAAACCCCGCCCATGATAAACTTGGGTACTTTGGTGCCGAAACGCGTGTCATGCCACCAGCCTAAGCCACCTTCGATGGTTGTATAAAACTGGGCAGGCTCATTACCTGTCCGTTGGGTGGTCATCCAACTACTGCTCAATCCCATTTGGAAGTTTGCAGGTCCGGGATAATGCTTAAATATTGGCCATGCAGCACTGTACATGGTATAGCCTGCGCCAAAGTTCTGGTCAGTAATTTGTTCCGTAGATATCCATGTGAATCCGGATCGCTGTGCATCGCTGATTTGGGCATTTATAGGATGGGATAATCCTAAAAAAATGCTCAAGACAATAATAGCCAAAAATGGAATATGTACCATTGGCGGGCAACGAGCGATTGTGCAAAAGTTGATCATTGATTAAGGTATTGAATTTTCAAGGTAAAAATATACCACTATTTCCATCAACAAAACTTAATTTAGGTTTTGTTCGTAAGTTTCGCACAACGGTTTACAGTTTTGCGAAGGGCGGGCTTTTCAGCACAAATGTTTATACGGATCACAAAATTTTCGGCTACCACTAAACTGTCTGCCGAGCACAAAACCCCGGCTATGGCAAATGTGCTGTAATGTGTTCTTGCTATACTGCTCGTTCAAGGCACAACTGTTTGAGGTTCGCACCAAGGGTTGTCAGATGCGCATGATGGTGTCGCTTGGGTTTTCCTGATATGGCAAAGACTAATATTTCATAACAATTATTTTCTTAGATAAAATATCTTTCCCTGTTTCAAATTTTAAAAAGTAAGACCCATTCGAAAGCGTTTTGGTTTCAAGCTGCAAAGAATGCTGCCCGGTGCTTTGCGTGAATGGTGGGATTGATAAAACTTCTGTCCCTAAATAATCATAGAGGCGAACAGATACATTCATGGCAGATCGCAAGGAATAATCAATTATAAGATAGCTACTCGCCGGATTGGGGTAACAATTCACCACGTCAGATAAGCCGGCTTCAGCGACACCTGTCGGGATGCAAAGTCCGGGAATATTGTCATCCAGCCACAGTAGCCGTCTATTGATCCAATTCTTAAGTGTATTAAGTTCTGCATTGTAGGTAGATGGCATGGGTTCAATTTCCCAATCAGGTCCGTTGTGGCCAAGTAAAGGCCATTTTTGAAAATGCCTTGTCCTGGCATTTTGTACCGTTGCGCCTATACTGTCAATGTAGGAGAAAATAGCTGTTGTGTCCAGCATGTTTTGCCTGTATTGTTCGTAGGTGCACTTCAGCTCATTTTGAAAAGTACTATCCTGCAACAACCTAATATACCAACCGGTAGAATAATTATCAACGTTGCAATCATTGATATGATGTGCCCAACCTTCTCCTTCCAGGTCGTTAAAGTAGCAGTAATCTTGATTTTTAAAACTCCAATCAAAGTCCCATACAGGACCGGCTTTTAATTTGCCCCCGTTTGAGTTTTTATCTTTATGAAAGAAAACACTCTTTTTGAAACCATCCGCATTTCTTGATAACTCGTTGACAAGGAAATAATCTATAAAGGATGGTACATCCATATACTTTCTATATCCTACGTCCGGGTCAGCAAAATTAATACTGTATAATGCTGTTTCCAGACTGTCAATGTACGAAGCAATATATGTCTTCTGAACAGGAAGAATGGTGTTGGCGTTAGGATATTCGTAAACAAAATGTACATCAAATCCAGGATGGTCTATTGGTGAATAATTTGATTGAAAACTATTGTTTGCATCCCAATAGTTTTGTTGTAATATATATCCACCGGTTAAATCATCTCCAATTGTATCAGCAGCAGTTAATTTTGCAATATCTACACGATTGGCATCACGCCTTATTTTTTCTCCTATTACATAAATACCTTTATACGAACTATCAATAAGTACTTCGCACAATTGAGCCCTCACGCTGTAATTTCCCATTTCTCCAAAAAGGTTCAAGGCAATTAGATTTCTCATTAACGACCGGTCGTTATAATTGGAAAGCAAAACCCAATCATTTTCAGCCGGCATTCCCAATATCGAAACATTATTATTTTCCCCTACTGAATCGCGTGTTTCAATATTATACGGAAGTTGAGGATAAGTTGCTGATGTATTTCCCCTGATTTCGATGCCTATATTCCCGCTGTAAACATTTGCATTGTCAGCTACATAGGTAATGCTGCTGGGTCCGTTGTATTTTATGTCCATCAGGCAGTTGATTTTCGTTTCCGAAACAATGGTTTGACCTAATGTGTTGATCATTACGATAGGTAGATCCGAGCTGTCAAGAACCACTGTCCCTAAATCCGTTATGCAAATTTCAAATGATCCACCACCACCGCCCCATTTCCATGCTTGTATGTAAATGTCTTGTCCCGGAGTAAGGTCGTATAAAGGAAGGAAAGATAAATAACCGATACCTGCATCATCATCACAACCTGCGATATTGAGAACGCTGCATGGGCTGCCGGTCCAGACAGCGATGCCCGTGTCATTTATGCTTCCGCTGAAGGTTTCAAAACTCAAATTGCCGGAGGCAGGAACCTGCATGGTATACCAAATATCACCACCCGCAAACCAAGAACAATTTGGCGTAAAGGGAGAATCCGGAAAACCGGTATTGTCAACAGAAATACATTGGATGGTGTCGATTGGAATGGCAAGGCATGGATGTATGCCCGGCAAAACAGGCGTATCACAGTTTCCGATGGTGGAGAATACGCTACCCGTATCCGGAGTAGGGCCATCCTGAAAAACAATATTCCATGACGAATCCTGTACTTCGTATGAATTCTCATTTTCATAGTCTCCGGAACTATACATTAAATCCAACGTGTCACCGTTACATATCGAAACAGTTGCCGCGCTTCCGGTATTGCTTGCGCTGAATATTCCAACTGAAAGACTGTTAATAAAAACCTCCAGCGTTGCGCCATTCCAACCATCTCCATAACTGTCGTGCATGGTAATGTTATAATTGCAGCATTGTGCTTCTGTGTTTATGCTGTGCAAGCATAACAAGGAAATGAGCGCAAACTTTGATATTATTTTACTCATCATCATTTTTGTAAGATTACTTTAAAGAAACTAAGTTAAAACCTGTTGCAAAGTAAAGCGAATTAGAATTCCAAATGTACGGAGTTTGCAGGTCGCCCAGGCATGACGCCCGGGCTTCACGACGTGGCCCTCCAAGTTTTCATCTTTAAGATAGCAAAATCTACTTCAATGTGCAAAGCAAAGAGGTAAGATATAACCGCCATGTCATGAAGCTAATGTTATGCTGCGTTGGTATTGATCTTGGGAATTTCGTCTAACTCACTTTTCTTGTTTATCCCTTCCTCCTCTAAATCGTAATCATCCTGAAGACCAAGCCAAAATTTAGCGCTTGTACCAAAATACTTGGCAAATCGCAATGCACTGTCAGCAGTGACCCTTCTTTTTCCTTTGAGGATCTCACTGATGCGCGTCTGTGGGATAAAGATATCCTTGGACAGCCTATATGCGGTTAACCCTAAAGGTTCAAGAAACTCTTCTTTGAGGACCTCCCCGGGATGAATATTCTTTAATTTGCTCATACACTCACTGTTTAGTGGTAATCCACAATTTTTACATTATTGGCATTGCCTTCCTTCCAATTGAAAATGATCCTCCACTGCTGGTTAATCCTTATGCTATGAGATCCTACTAGTGTTCCTGATAGCTTTTCAAGGTGATTTGCCGGGGGAATTCTAAGATCGTTTAGGTCTTGGGCGTTATTTATCATTCTGAGCTTTCTCCTTGCCACTTGCTGGATAGCGGAAGGCAACTTAGCGGACCTGTTTCCATTCCAGATTTTTTCTGATTCACTGTCTTCAAAGGATTTGATCATTTAAGGCCGTATCACGTTACTAACGCCAAAGATAAGTATAAAATTATATGAATTGGGGAAATCTTTAAATGCGCCATAACGGTTTGGCGATTGGCGAACAAGCGGATTTCGAAGCACTAAACAGTCTGCCAGCACTGAACTTGATACGAAGTACAAAGCTTCATTTAAGCACTGAACCCGCTTTTTTGCCAAACGCCTGTTCTATGCAGTCATTAAGTTTTTAGCTTTTACTATCTCAATATTAAGACCCTTCTACTTATTAGATTACCACCAGTCAATTCGATTTGCAGTGTATATACTCCTTCACTTAGTGCAGATACATTTATACGATAAGCATTTGGAGATTGATTTAGTACTTGACCAGTAATCGAAACTAGTCGCAAATTCTCTATTTGGTTGTTACTTTCTGTCAAATCAATATAAATTTCTGTTGAAGCTGGATTTGGGTAAATGTTCACCCCCACCTTATCTTGGTCTTCATCAGACAGTCCAGTGACTGGGAATTGCAAAGTAGATTCACATCCATTAAAATCCAAAACGGTCAAAGTCAAAATACTTTCGGATGTGTCAGTTGAGATCTCATATGGTTCTACGCCACCTGTCACTATTACCTCATCATTTATCAAGTTGATATTCATGGTATCCAGAGTACAACAGACATCAACGATGTCATTTCCTGTTGGTTCACCATTCGGGAAATACAGATCTACAATGGATTGAAGGATGTCTGTTCGCTGCTGGGCTTCGGCTGCATTGTAATTCAATGACTTGAGGTAATGCCATCCTACCCCGTAATTTGGATCATCTATTGGACCATCGGTATAAAGATTTGGATATACAGACAGGGCGTAATTGACGAATGCTGCGTTGTCTTCCGGAATCAGGTCGAAATAGGTTTGTAGTCTATTGTAAATCGTTAGAGAAGGCAGAATTCCGAACTGGGCCAGTGTGTCCTGCAGTGCAATTGAATCTTGTGGAAGAATTCCGAAAACATGAAATAAGGGGCGCAAATCTGCTTGCGCGGCAACCGACATTCTAATGATCCTGCCATCAATGTTCTGGTCATTAATGCCATGATTGATCCCATTCTCAAAGTCAATAAATTCTTGTTTCCAGAAGTTTCTGAGCGGACACCACCCAAGCATATTGACTATCTCAAAATAGTGTCCGTACCCTCTGTGCTGGTAACGTACTTCGTCTGTTGTGGTGTTTGAAATATCTCTTTGTGAACCAAATGTATTAGAAACTATTCTGTGGGTAACGGTCTTGTCGATGTCAAATGTATTTGGAACAAAGCTGTAATTCACGGCTTCATTTAAGTCAGTATTCAAGCCATAATTCATAGCCATGATGTATGGAAAATTGACCAAAGCCTCCTCCTCACCCGAAAATTTAGACATCGCCAATGCATGCCCGGTTTCATGAAAATTTGTCTCATCATCAGGTCCTGGACCGTTAATAAAATAAGCAGGTCCGGGTACATCCGAATAGTTCAGCGGTGTATTCGACATCGGATAACCGATTGAATAAGCGCCAAATCTGATGTCCAGATCAGCAATCATGTACATATTGTGTTTATCGGGAATGATCTGTCTGGCTAAAATGGAATTGACACCCCGTAATGCCGTTTCCCAGTCCTGCAAGGTTTGCTTGAGATCATATTCACCAGGAACAATGGAATGTTTGGGAATAGTGTACATCACATTGTCTGTTTCAAAAACGGCCCAGGGGCCGGGCTTACTCAGTTCTGCGTTAAAG
>JANNSS010000151.1:0-4918 GCA_031402955.1 Saprospiraceae bacterium | reverse complement strand
GTGGTGTCATCATAGTGTGCATTGCTGCCATCAATGAGTACATCGCCACTGGACAAACTGGAAATCACTTTGGTGAGAAAATCATCTACATGATTTCCCGGCGGCACCATCATAAAAATAATGCGGGGGGATGTCAGGCTTCGGGCAAAACTATTGAGGTCATCAAAAACAGTGGCGGCTTGTAATTCCGGAAACTGGGTGGCGACATTTCGAAAAGGCTGTATCCCAAAGCTGTCTCCCGGAGGATGAAACAGGGATAAAGCAAAACCCCTGGCCACGAGGTTCCTGCCCAGGTTGCAACCCATGCCTCCCATTCCGATTATCCCAACTGATGGCATCATTTCTACACTGCTTTACACGAAGCTACCAAATAACACGCCAACAAATGTTTAGGGCGCCGCTAATAACCTCTTTCTTCGTAAATACAATCGTTGATTGTCAATACATTGTTCCAGAAAGAACAACTAATTTGATAGTTATTAGAAGCGTCCTTTATTCGTTGACCATCTCTCTCGGCAGGAAGATCAGGCTGCCTTTACCCTCGGCCAATACCAGGCAACAATACTGTGGTGGCTGACCGATAATCTTTGCCTTGATCTCTTCCACCTGCTCTATCACCACCAGCCCTTTGATGTAAAACTCCTCCAGCGTGGAGATATTGACTGACCATCCACCTGCTACCTGCTCATGGTCTACGATGGGTATACCCACATTGACTTCATGCTGATGAAAGATAAAAACAGGATAATTGGAGACGCCTTCGTTGATCACGCCTTCAAAGGCTTCCAGCATCAATCCCTGATAGTGATTGACTTCTTCCCTGAACTTTTCGAGATAGGCTTCTTTCTTCATTTTTAGGACGCTGCTAATAACTTGCCCATTATAAAATTCATTATTTTCTATGTACTAAATATCAAGGAGACTCTGCTATTCTAATGAGGTTATTAGAGGCGTCCTTAATTCCAATAAAGCTACACATTCGATATGATGCGTGTGCGGAAACATATCGACCGGTATGGCCGTGATGACTGTATAAGAATCGTTCAGCATTTTAAGATCCCTGGCTTGTGTAGCGGGATTACAACTTACATACACGATTCGTTGAGGTGCTGCGGCGAGCAAGTGCTTGATCACATCCGGATGCATCCCTGCACGAGGTGGATCAGTGATGACGACATCCGGTTTTCCATGCTTCGCGACAAACACCGGATCAAGAAGCATCTCCACTTGTCCTACAACAAAATCAGTATTGGTCAGTTGGTTGAGTTCTGCATTTTTCTTTGCATCGACGATGGCTTCGGCGATAAGTTCAATGCCCACTACCCTCTTGCAACTATCTGCCATATAAATCCCCAGACTACCGACGCCGCAATACAAATCATAGACATTGTCTTCGGTTTGTAGCGAAGCAAGTTTCTTCGTCATCGCATACAGATTAGCAGCCTGTACACTGTTGGTTTGAAAAAATGATTTCGGACCGATATGAAAACGCACATGATCGAGTTGTTCGACAAGGGTCTCGCTTCCGTATTCGTGTTGTGCAGTGAGGTCATGGATCGAGTCATTGACCTTGAGATTGATGCACGAATAGATCGAGATGACATTTGGAAAATGGGCTGCGATGCTGTCAACCAGTATTTTAATCCAATCATGATTCGCTTCACCTACCATCAGGACGATCATCGCTTCGCCGGCCAGGTTGGTGCGCACGATGATATTTCTGATAAAACCAGTCTTGAGTTTAATGTTATAAAACGGCCACTGGTGAGCGATTGAAAGTTGTTTGATAAAAAGGCGAATCTCATTAGACGGATCTGCCTGCAGATGGCAATGCTGGATATCGAGCACTTTATCAAAAGCTCCCGGCAGATGGAATCCGAGGCCATCTTTCTGGAACTCTACATCCGACCGCATTTCTTCATCCGTGAGCCATCGTCTGTCAGAGGCTGTAAATTCAAGTTTATTGCGATAATACCGCTGTTCAGGTGCTCCTACGATCGGCTGGATGATCTCCGGGTTGAGTTCGCCGATGCGTTGAAAGGCATCCCTGACCCGTTTTGCTTTGTATCGTAACTGGGCCTCATAGGCCATATGTTGCCATTTGCAGCCGCCGCACAATCCGAAATGGATACAAAAAGGCTCGGTGCGATCTTCGGAAAGCGTTGAAAAGGCAGTGGCTTTGGTGATGTACATCCCTTTCCGCTTCTCCAGCGCCATGGCATCCACGACATCTCCAGGTACGGCGCCTTTGACCTGGATGATCCGCCCGTCCTCACAGCGGCCGATGGCCAGACCCTCTTCTGCGGTGTCGATGATGTCTACGTTGTGGAATTGCTTGCGTTCTTTTCGTTGGCCTCGTGTCATGGGGCAAAGTTAATCGAACTGTGGTGAGTTGTGAATTGTGAGTTGTGAGTGGGTTGGCTTAGGAGGTGAGGGGCTTAGGAGGTTAATGGGTGTGAGAGAGTGAGAGAGTGAGACATCATTCGTGAGTTGTGAGTGGGGTAATCGGTATTCTGTGATCAGTATTCAGTATGCAGTAATCAGTAGGCACTATGTCAGGACACAGATGTGACACGCTCGTCAGGAGACGAGCAAAATATTGCATTCAAGTCTATGCAGGTCCCGCCTGGGTGGCGGGATGGCGCTAGAGGCGCCACTTGAACGAGCAGTATAGTGAGTAAGTAAATACTCTGGAAGCTGGTAGCTGGAAGCTAAAAAACACTGAAAGCTGACAGCTGAAAGCTGATAGCTAAAAATTACTCTGATAATCCCTCCTCGACGCATTAATCACCTGCAGGGCTTCCTCTCGCCCATACACATCGGGGATCTCGACGGGCTGGGAGCCTTCGGGGGAGCGCTTGTAGGTGAGGAAATAATGCTTGAGGCGATTGATGATGCCGGGCGGTAATTGACTGAGGTCTTCATAGTGGGCATACATGCCATCCTGCAGGAGGACTGCGATGATCTTGTCGTCAGCTTCATTCTTGTCGATCATCCTGAAACCGCCGATGGGTTTGGCCTGCACGAGGATATTGCCGTGCTCGATGCGGTGCTCGGTGAGGACGAGGATATCTAATGGATCACCATCGCCCTTGATGCCTTTTAGTCCAGTCTTGGCCATGCACCAGGCGGCGATTTCATCATGACAATAGGTCTGAGGAATGAAGCCATATAAGGCAGGCACTACATTGGAATACAACTGTGGGCGATCTACCTTGAGGATACCGCTCGCCTTATCGATTTCATACTTGACTGTATCGGATGGGGTGATCTCGATATAGGTAGTGACGATTTCCGGTGCATTGGGGCCGATATTGACGCCATGCCATGGGTGAGAGATGTAACGGTCGGACATAGCGTAAAGTTAGGAAATTAGGAGGCAGGAAGCAGGAGGCAGTTCTCAGTTGGCAGTTTTCATTTATCATACGCGGATATCAGTAGGGACGCACAACTTAGTTTGTTCCGACCCCCTACCCCCTGGAAGGGGGAGCAGATTGAATTACACTATTCCTTTGATAATAAAATTTCCTCTAGTCCCCCTTTCAGGGGGTAGGGGGTCAGTAAGAGTCTAGTCCCCCTTTCAGGGGGTAGGGGGTCAGCAAGAGTCTGGTCCCCCTTTCAGGGGGTAGGGGGTCAGCAAGAGTCTGGTCCCCCTTTCAGGGGGTAGGGGGTCAGTCAGAGTCTAGTCCCCCTTTCAGGGGGTAGGGGGTCATCACTCCAACCTCACCAAATACATCTTCTTCACCTTCTCCCCTCTCCTACTCGGCATGAGGAAAGTAGCGTTGAGTTTAGTGACTTTAAAATCATCGAATTCCTTGATGATCTTGTGGGGTGGGATGTCGGGAAGGGCATCGGGGGCAACGAAAATGATGGATCCTGATGACAGGGTGTCGAGAGATGCATCTGTGGCTTCAGGGATCACTCTGCCACTATAGTAATCGAGGGCAAAGCCATACTTGCGATACCAATACACACGCTCAAGCTTTTGTTGTTCGATATACTTGCCAGCCTGGCTGGTGGATTGATAGCTCAACAACTGTGGATAAAAAACAAGGCCCAGCGTCAATTGAAAAATAAGGATGCCGGTCAAGGATGGGAGTAACCATTTATCAACCGCATCTGCTGCATTAAACCGCCACCACCACATCAATGCATAGAGCATGATGCCGATAAACGGCAACCAAATATGTACCCCTGGAAAAACACCGAAAAGGACCAGTCCGGATGCAAATAACAGAATATGAATAATGGCAAGTTGTAACCATTCTAACCAGCGTGGTAACGATGCGGCATACTGCATCAACCAGGATGCAATGATCACGAAGGCAAATGGAAAGACAGGGAAAATATAATGTGGCAATTTATATCCCGAAAAGGAAAGGGCAATAAAAGATATGACCAGACCGCCAAGTGATATCCATTCTGCGTTGTTATTTGCTGAAGATCGGAAGCTAAAAAGATTTTTAATCCTGTTGAAGAAAGCAGGTATAAACAAGATGAGCCATGGTTGTAAATCCCACAGCATGGTCATCAGGAAAAAATACCAGGGCGTATTGTTGGACCAGTTACTCTCCCCGGTGATGCGGCCAAAGCTCTGGGTCCAGAAATAAAATCCTAATCCGGATGGGCCTTTCAGACCATATACCTCTTTCTCCGGATGGAGATCAAATTGCGTATACAATCCATAACACATTGGCGCAAGCACCAAAGCAACCACAGGTATCACGATGAGCCATGTGGGATCAAATATTTTTTTCCATTCTGCACGGAGTAGCAGATGGGTTCCGATCGCTACACCTGGAATAAATAAACCCAAAGGTCCTTTGGCCAGCATAGCCCCGCCGATGCATACAGCACCTAAGAAAAGGTCAGTTAATCGTCGGGTTTTTAAAAAAGAAGAAAGTAACCACACAGCAAG
>JANNSS010000150.1:0-7680 GCA_031402955.1 Saprospiraceae bacterium | reverse complement strand
GATACCTTGGAAATCATGGCATGTGTGCTGCGTTGAATTTATTTCCTCGACTTGAAAGGCGAGGCTATTCAATAAATATTTTTTAGGAATGCTAATTGGAAATGACGTTATGAATGTCTCGGTTATTTTACTCGCGGGTCTTTTCATTTTTCACTCTTCACTTTTCACTCTTCCCTTACATGACCCTGCGCGATCGCACCCAGCTGGAGTCCATACTGAGGAGTATGCCGATCAGCATGCTAAATCCTAAAAGAGAAGAACCTCCGGAACTGATAAAGGGAAGTGGAATACCGATTACCGGCATGAGTCCCATCGTCATGCCGATATTGACAATGAAGTGTGTGAATAAAACACCCACTACACCAAATGCATAATGACGTATAAAGGGAATACGGGCTCGCTCGCCAATGTCAATGACACGAAGCATCAGAATGAGAAACAACACGATCACCGCAATGGATCCGATAAAGCCGTGCTCTTCACCGATAATACTATAGATAAAATCTGTGCTCTGTTCAGGTACGTAGTTGAGTTTTGTCATGGTCCCCTGGAGATATCCCTTGCCGGTAAAGCCTCCTGAACCAATTGCGATTTTGGATTGCAGGATATTGTATAGAGAACCTCGTGGATCACAGTCCTCGGGATTGAGCCATACATTGATCCGGTCCTGCTGATGACGTTCGAGTACATTGGTAAACAAGTAACTGCTCGTATAGGCAAAGCCGAACAGGATAGCAACACCAATAGACAATAAGACAACCTGCCTGATCTGCTTGGTGATAAAATTTTCGATCGCAGCATAGAGCATATAGACCACGGAAAGACCGATTACAATATCGAGTCTATTTAAAAATACAAAAGCTATAGCCAACATGATCATACCCAGGCTCACCAGTAAATGCATTTGTTTTCGCTTGACACTGGTCAATAGAAAAACTCCGCCGGCAAAAAGCAACAAGGGCAGCACGACAAAGACGTCATATTTGAGCGCAAGCACAAACAGCAAGGCAAAGATGAAGAGTAAGACAGGAATCCAGATCGCGAGCCCTTCCCTGAATAACACCAGGAAGATGGACAGGAATACGAGCGCTGATCCGGCATCACCCTGCAACAAAACCAATAGTGCAGGTAAAAGAATAATGCCCGATGCCACCATTAAATCCCGGGTATCTGAAACGCGTGTACGATGATGGCTCAGAAACGATGCCAGCGCCATGATGGTACCCACCTTAGCAAGTTCTGAAGGTTGAAATGAAAACCAACCTAGCTGAAACCAGCTTGTAGATCCTTTAATGGTAGCGCCAAGGATCAAAACCAGTAAGAGTAGAAAAATCGTGAATGCATAAAACGGGTACGCAAATCCACTCCAGAATTTCCAGTCAATCAATTGAGATCCGGTCAGAATCACAAGTGCACCCACGATGAAAATACTTTGCTTGCCGGCTTGTGTGGAAAAGAAAGGAACTTGAGCATCCGGCTGGTATCCTGCGGCATAGATCATCATCAGGCCGATGATGATCAGGCTGATGACAATCGCAAAACTGATCCAGTCAAACTTCTTCATGTAATGCGTTCTACCTATTGGTCATATAACAGCAGTTCTTCCACTTTCAGGTTGTCGGTAACCGGAATGGCCTGAGGATAGTCTTGCTGCATTTTTTTTAGAAAAGCCTGTGCCCGCTGCATCGTTGTAAAGGCGCCTACTTTGAGGTGAAAGTAAGGTTCGTTGTGAATGAATACGACCGGGTACTCCGGGTATCGTTTTTCAAATACACGACGTGCACTTTCCATTTGTCTCCTGTCGACACTGGCCATGATCTGAATCCTCCAGCCACGTATCTCCTGGTGCTCCATATTATAGGCTACCCATCTGTTCATCAGCGCAGTGATCTGGGGTTCCTCTACAATCTGAGCATCAGTGTGTGGGATAACCACGAGCAACAAAGCTGCGGCCAGGGAAAATTTATACAATAGGCAATTTCGAAAAACTGCAGGCTTCGTTATCATTGATCCTGTATTACTGGTCCTGGTTAGTTTCTTTTACAATGGCTACACTCTGGCTGCATCCAAGGCGGTCTGCCCCTGCGCGTATCATTTTCATCGCCTGGTTATAATTGTTGATTCCACCAGATGCTTTGATGCGTATGGATGGATCCAGGTTTCTGCGCAGCAACTTTATAGTGTCCTCTCTGACAGGATCACCAAAAAATCCGGTCGATGTCTTAACGTACTGAAGCTTCAACTCATTGCTGATTTCACAGATCCGCATGATTTCGTCTTCGGTCAGCAATTGTGCTTCAATGATGCATTTGAGGGTTACATTACTTTCAGCGGCGGTTTCTGACAGTGCTATCAATTCCTGCCGGGTGAGTTTCCAATGTCCTGTTTTGACAGCGGAAAGATTGATGACCACATCCACTTCGTCTGCACCGAGATCAGCTGATCTCCGCAGCGAAGCAAGCTTGGCTTCCACGTGATCATATCCGATCGGAAAACCAGCTACTGTGCACAAGAGAAAAGAACGGTCACCAGAATGCACCTTGGCGTATTGCAGGTACATCGGAGGAATACAGATGGCCTTGAATCCATATTCTTTGCTTTCGGCTATGAGCCGATCGATGATCTCTTCCGTACAGTCAGGTCTGAGATAACTGTGGTCTATATAATGTGCCAGTTGCATGCAGTGGCGAAGATACTACATGGAAAAGGGAATAGGCTAAACAGCTACCTGGTGATCACGCAGTGCTGCATTGAGAGACACTTTCTTATCTGTGGATGGTTGACGCTGTCCGATAATCAACGCACAAGGCACATTGTACTTACCTGCCGGGAATATTTTTTCATAGCTGCCGGGGATCACCACTGAGCGGGCGGGAACACGTCCTTTGTAGGTAACCGGGGATGAACCAGTAACATCGATGATATGGGTTGATTGCGTGATGACCACATTTGCTCCAAGGACAGCCTCCTGTTCTACAATCACCCCTTCCACTACAATGCATCTGGAACCGATAAAACAATCGTCTTCGATGATGTTTGGGCTGGCTTGCGGAGGTTCAAGTACACCTCCGATCCCAACCCCTCCGCTGAGATGTACGTTACGCCCTATCTGGGCGCAGGAGCCAACAGTAGCCCAGGTATCGACCATCGTGCCGGAACCCACGTATGCTCCGATATTGACATACGAAGGCATCAGGATGGCACCTGATTCGATAAAAGAACCGGTTCGCACCAGCGCGTGAGGCACCACCCTTACTCCCTGGGCTGCGAATCCTTTTTTCAAGGGAATCTTGTCATGGAACTCAAATGGTCCCACTTCTATAGTTTCCATGGTCTGGATAGGGAAATACAGGGTGATGGCCTTTTTAACCCAGTCATTGACGACCCAGTCTCCGGGACCTCGCTGATTGGCCACGCGGATTTGACCTTCATTGAGCATCCGGATGCATTCCATGATGGCATAGCGGACATCCTTTTCCATCAGGAGATTGCGGTCCTCCCATGCGGCTTCTATCGTAAGTTTGAGTTCGTCCATATTGATTTAGATTGATCAGACAAAGATGAGGATTTAAACCTGCCGTTGAAAACGGCCATCGGGTAATTAAGTGAAGAATGAAAAGTGAAGAGTGAAAAGTGAAGCTGTCTGGAATCAGATAATCCTCCCTTCTTACTTCGATATTCCTTGCTCGGTATTCCTTGCTCTTTTGCCCTCGTCCGTACGGACGATCCCTGTTTTCTCCAGTCGTTCGCTTCTGCGAAACGCTTCGCTTCCGAAATCCCGGGATTAAGAAGTGAAGAAGTGAAGAGTGAAGAGTGATGGTTCGACTACGCTCACCAACCGTCCACCCTAGCAAGCAAACCCATAAACTTATAAGCTTTAATAAGCCTATAAGCATTATAAACCCTAATCTACCTAAACCCAATAAATAAACCCATCAACTCATCAACCTATCAACTTAAAATCTAATAAGCCCATAAGCTCCTAACCTTCTAATCTACTAACCCCAACCTATAAACCCATCAACTTATAAACCCATCAACTTATAAGCCCATAAGCGCATAAGCCCCTAATCTTCTAACCTACTAAGCATCTAAGCCATAGTAATACATATTACAATAATTCGTTATCTTTGCATCCAGGTCTAACGTCTAACCGAAAACTACGCTTGCTATGAACCGGATTATCACTATACTCGTCACCATCTTTATCCTGTTGCTTCTCTACATCTGGATCAGTCATGTATGGGGCAGTGACAAGCCTCGTCATCCACGCCAGATCGTTGATGCCAAGGAAACCCAGCTTTCGGATGAATATACAGCTGATGGTGATACCTCGACTTACAACTCCACACCAGCCCAGGAAACAACTGAAGAGCCTTTGACAAATGATGAATTTGCTACTGAACGCCAAGTGGAAGAAACAGAGGAAGCAGAACCAGAGCCTGTAAAAAGCGAGCCGGTCGTAGAGAAGAAAGTCCAGGAGCCGAAAAAAGCCGAACCAAAACCTGAGCCTAAAAAAGTGAGTACCCCTCCGGCTCCGGTAACCAAACCTGCTGCGACTCCGGCTAAACCCGAATCAAAACCGGCGACCACAACTCCAGTCACAGGTGGCCAGCATCTGGTCATTGCCGGCAACTTTGCTCAGAAAGTCAATGCAGAACAGAGAGTCCAGGAACTCAAAAAGTCTGGATTTAATGATGCAGAAGTGATCAATTTTGACTTGTCTGAATACCACACGGTTTGTGTGGGGCGTTTTTCGGACGTTAATGAAGCCAGGAAACTGGTCAAGAAACTCAAGGATTATTACAAGATAGATGCATACGTGAGAATTGGGGGCTGATGTGCGGACGGTCATCGCTGACAAAGACTGAAAAAGAACTTGAAGAACGGTTCCGGGCTACTTTTTATAGTGAAGACCTGGAACGGTACAACCCATTGCCCAATTTCAACGTCGCCCCCACACATA
Source organism: Saprospiraceae bacterium (assembly GCA_031402955.1). Classification (GTDB taxonomy): domain Bacteria; phylum Bacteroidota; class Bacteroidia; order Chitinophagales; family Saprospiraceae; genus Opimibacter. The sequence goes on along the minus strand of JANNSS010000150.1, from coordinate 2,714 downwards.
TGCATCCTGTCATCACGCAGGAAGAGCCCCGTGTCATTCATTTGTACCGCTGGGGATTGATTCCTTCATGGGCAAAGGACACCAAGATCGGATCGAAACTGATCAATGCCCGTATCGAGGGCATTGAGGAAAAACCCTCCTTCCGCGCCGCTTTCCAAAAGAGGAGATGTATCGTACCCTTTGATGGGTATTATGAATGGCAGAAGACTCCTGAGGGTAAGATCCCATTCCGCATTCAACTCAAAGACACCGAAATCTTCACCATCGCTGGCTTATACGAGCATTGGAAAGATCCGAAGGGCGGTGTAATTCATAGCTTCACCCTGATTACGCATGAGGCCGATGCCAGTATCATCCATCTCCATGACCGGCAGCCCATGGTCCTGCTGCCTGAGCAGGAAAAACTGTGGCTTGATGCGAGTATTCCCACGAAAGACCTCATTAACGAGCTTGGCTTTGTCCCCGGATCGCAATTCTCCTGGTACCGCGTGTCGGATCGGGTGAATAAGGTGTCGGAGAATGATGCGGGATTGATTGAGGCTGTTTAAAGGGCAAGGAGCAAGGGGCAAGGAGCATGGGGGGGAAAGGCTGAATGGCGGAACGGTAGTTATTAATAAACCCTGCCAATAATGGTGAAAATCAAGGCCATTGATATTCGTACATGCCCGCCCGGTTCATTAAATGCGTGAAATCGCTCTCATTGAATGTTCTGCCGTTCTGCCCTTCCGCCGTTCTGCCCTTCCGTCATTCCGCCTTTCCTAATATCTTTGTCCCCCTATGATGATTGACCGCCTCCGGGCTATAAAGCATAAACACCAGGACCTCGAGCTACGGATTTCAGATCCGGAAGTCATCGGGGACATGAAGCTTTTTTCGAAACTCCACAAAGAGTACAAGGATCTCACCGAACTCGTTGGTGTGATTGACGAGTATGAACTCATCCTGTCCAATATCGAATCTTCTACTGAAATGCTCAAAGAGAGCGATCAGGAGATGAAGGAGATGGCGCAAGACGAACTTCAGGATCTCAAGGCAAGGAGAGAGGAGATTGAAGACAAACTCAAGTGGATGCTGATCCCGCGCGATCCGGATGACAACAAGGATGTTATTATGGAGATTCGGTCAGGTACCGGAGGTGATGAAGCGAGCATATTTGCAGGTGACCTGTTCAGGATGTATACCAAGTACTTTGACAACAAAGGATGGAAGTATGAAATTGAATACTCCAATGAAGGCACTGCAGGAGGATTCAACAAAGTAATCCTTGAGATTTATGGAGAGGATGTGTTTGGACATCTCAAGTTTGAATCAGGTGCACACCGCGTGCAACGGGTGCCAAAGACAGAAGCGCAGGGAAGAGTGCATACCTCTGCAGCTACGGTAGCGGTCTTGCCAAAATTTGAATTGGAAGAAATCAATATCCGCAAAGAAGATTTAAGAGTCGATACATTTCGCTCGAGTGGTGCAGGTGGACAGCACGTCAACAAGACAGAATCAGGCGTAAGGTTTACACACTTGCCAACGGGTATCGTTGCGGAGAGTACGGATGGTCGCTCACAACATAAAAACAGAGACATAGCCCTCAACCGACTTGCAGACAAAGTCAATAAAGCACAGCGTGAAGCAGTCACATCTGCATATGCAACGCATCGTAAATCACTGGTAGGTTCAGGTGACCGGTCTGATAAGATCAGGACGTATAACTATCCTCAAAATCGCGTGACGGACCATCGCATCAATCTCACACTTTATAATCTGGATCGTATTGTCTTAGGCGATCTGGATCCGGTTTTTGATGCCCTTATCCTGGCCGAAAATACAGAACGGTTGAAGGAAATGAGTTCTGAGGAAGTCGGAGGTTAAAAGTCATCTATTTCGCACGGAGAGCACGGAGAACACGGGGGAGAATTTCGGATCTATTTCGCACGGAGAGCACGGAGAACACGGAGGAGAATTTCGGATCTATTTCGCACGGAGAGCACGGAGTACACGGGGGAGAATTTCGGAACTATTTCGCACGGAGAGCACGGAGAACACGGAGGAGAATTTCGGATCTATTTCGCACGGAGAGCACGGAGTACACGGAGGAGAATTTCGAAATAATAACTAATCAAGAAAATTTTACTTGCATTTGATTGTTCAATCACCCTATTTTTAACTGGATTTCACAGTTAAAAACAGCACATCATGAAACATGGTGAACTTACCTCTATTCTCATTTCCATATGTATTAAAGTACATGAAGCACTAGGACCAGGCTTATTGGAGTCCGTGTATGAAGAAGTTATTTGCTATGAACTTACAAAACTGGGGATTCCATTTTTAAGGCAGCAGGGCATTTCCTTTTACTATGAAGACGTTAAAATGGATATCGGATTTCGAGCTGATATATTAGTTGATAACAGTGTGATCATGGAGTTGAAGTCGACAGAGTCCATTAATCCGGTCCATGCGAAAACCGTGCTTACCTATCTACGCCTTTCAGGAGTTGAAGTAGGATTGCTTATTAATTTCAACGTCGTGTTATTAAAAGATGGAATAACCAGATTGGTCCAGGACAGGAAGTAATTTTATTCTCCGTGTACCCTGTGCCCTCCGTGCGAAACATTTTAAAAAGGCAAGGATTTCTCCGTGTACTCAGTGCCCTCCGTGCGAAACCATTTTAAAGAGCAAGAAATAAGTCCACATATAAAATTGGAGGATGGGTTTAGTTT
>JANNSS010000149.1:0-5104 GCA_031402955.1 Saprospiraceae bacterium | reverse complement strand
CTTTGCATAGGGTTGACAAATCTTAAGTTGGGGTTGAAAATTTTGATCCCCGACTTAAGATTTTTCAAACAAGGCCTCTTCAGCCTTTTCAGCCTCTTTAGCCCCTTCAGCCTTTCCGCCCTTCGGCCTTTTCACCCCCTCAGCCTTTTCTGCTAACGATTCCTTACTTTTACGCAGTAAAAAAGTAATCACAAACATGTCAGAACACAAAGAACTCCTCGGCGTTGGTTCACGGGTCAAACATCCAGCCTATGGTGACGGTGTAGTCATCCGTCTTCATCCGGTTGCCTACGAAGTGAGCTTCATGGTCTACGGTATCAAGAATGTAGGTAAAGAGTATGATCAATGGGAAATCATCGATCGGATTGAAGCGGTTGAACCGGTTTCCTACACTGAAGCTGAGAGATCCCTGATGAAAATCCTGAAGACCTGGGGAGAAATCACAGAGATTGTACCCATAGGTGATAAATGGAAAGGTGGCGTGATGTTATTACAACCACTCGACAAATCCCTCAAGCCAAAAGATATTCCGGTTGAAACTTTCTTCCACAAGATCGTGATGCTTCGCGATCGTTTGCGGGTTCTTGAGCAGAAGATCAACAGCAATCCAAAACTTACAGACGAGGATAAGATTGATATGCAGCAATACATCACCCGTATATATGGAAGCCTGACTACGTTCAATGTATTGTTCCGTGAAAAAGATCACCACTTTGTAGGTGAAAAATCATAATGGAATGACTAAGTGGCTATTGTTCTTTTTGCTTCTCGCACCTTTTTCCTCTTGTATTAAACTTGGTGAACACTATTCATCTATTCCACCGGGCATGTGGAGAGGTGTGCTCGTACTCAGTGACGAAATGGAGGGCTTTGATGAAAAATCAAAAGGGGAGCTTCCCTTCAATTTCGAAGTAATCTATGATACACCCGATTCCTTTCACATTGTCATCCTTAATGGCGAAGAACGAATAATGGTTACCGATATCACAACAGGTGTAGATAGGAGAGTTGCTCGTGACTCCATTCGCATCGACTTTCCGATCTATGACTCTCATATTCAGGCTCAGTACGAAGAGGATGCTATTGAAGGCTGGTGGGTGGTCAGAAACCGCAAAGACTACAGGATAAAATTCAGGGCGCTACACGGACAGTCCTATCGTTTTTTTCAGACGCTTGATCCACCTGCCGCTGACCTGACAGGTAAATGGGATTGTACTTTTGGGATGGAAACGGAGGAGCCTTCCAGGAGCATTGGTGAATTTAAACAACAAGGGAATCAAATAACCGGAACATTTCTATCACCAACAGGCGATGATCGGTTTCTGGAAGGCGTAGTCAACGGTGACCGTCTGCATCTTTCCGTTTTTGACGGAAGCCATGCCTATCTCTATGAAGCGAAGATTCTTCCGGATGGTCAGTTGACAGGCATCTACAGATCGGGCAATCATTTCAAAACCTACTGGGAAGGAAAACGCGCTGATTCGATTGAGTTGAATTCGCTTGGTGATCCGATGCAGTTGACAAGAATGAATAAAGATGAGATATTTTCGCTCGCCCTATTGGATGCTTCAGGAAATATCCAGGATATCAGTCATGGTAAATTTGCAGGTAAACCAAAAATCATTCAGATCATGGGAACCTGGTGTCCTAACTGCAAAGATGAAACTTCCTTTCTCCTCGAATATCTAAATCAGAATCCAGACCCGGGATTTGAAATACTAGGTGTTTCTTTTGAACGTCATACTGACACCACTAAAGCAATCGCGGCCATCAAGACCTATAAAACCAAAATGCAGATTCCCTACCCTGTCGTGTATGGTGGCATCAATGACAAAAAGAAAGCCGCAGAAGTATTCCCGATGTTGAATAAAGTCGTTGCCTTTCCTACACTCATATTTCTGGACAGGGAAAATAAGGTAGTGGCCATACACACAGGATTTTCAGGTCCGGCTACTTCAGGGTATGCATCATTTAAAGAAGAGTTTAATGAATTGGTTTCTAAAATGAAATCCCGCTGATGAATAAATGTGTACTGATCACCGGAGCTACAAGCGGCATAGGGCTAGCTACTGCCCGTGAGTTTGCGATGCATAGCTATGACCTGATCTTGACTGCAAGGAGAGAAGATCGATTGATTGAATTAAAAAATGAAATTACTGCCACATACCCCATTGATGTCACCACGCTATGTTTCGATATCAGGCATCAGGAAGAGTGCGCAGTAGCCATGTTCTCAGTTGACAGGCCCATTGATGTACTTATCAACAATGCAGGACTCGCCCGTGGCCTTGACTTCATACACGAAGGTAATCTGGAGCATTGGGAAGAAATGATCGATACCAATGTCAAGGGCCTGCTGTATATGACACGACTCATCAGTCCAGGAATGGTGGAAAGAAAATCAGGACATATCATCAACCTTTGTTCTACTGCAGGAAAGGAGATTTATCCGAAGGGCAACGTTTATTGCGCCACCAAATTTGCGGTGGAAGCACTGACCAGGGCGATCAGGGCAGATCTCTACATGCACGGTATCCGGGTTTCTCAGGTTGCGCCGGGCCATGTCGAGTCAACAGAATTTGCACGCGTTCGTTTTGATTGGGATGAACAGAAAGCAAGCATCTACGATGATTTCAATCCACTCACCTCAAAAGACGTAGCTGAAGCCCTATATTTCATCGCTTCCAGACCGCCACACGTCAACGTACAGGATATCCTGATGATGGGAACACAACAGGCAGGAAGTACGATGGTGGACAGATCAGGCAGAATATATGATTCAAGCGAAGAATAGTTTTCAATACGGTTCATCAGCCATGAATTAAAATTGAAAAACTTCGGCCTTCAAGTCAACTTATAAATTAGTTATTTTTCTTTTCCAACAATACTTTGCTAACAGTTCAATTATGAAATTAAATCTTATTTACATTCTTTTTTTCTCACTGAGCCTTTCAGTTTGGAGTTGTAAAAATGATCAAAAGACATCAACGTTAATGTCAAATGAAGTAACCCCCGTTATGGATACACATTCCTATGCACATCCCGACCAGGCTGTGGTCAGGCATCTTTCACTTGATCTGACTGCAGATTTCAATGCTAAAAAAATAGCTGGAACAGCGACCTATGATATCACGGTGCAACCTGGCGCAGACAGCATTATCCTTGACTCCAGAGATCTGGAAATTCAAAAAGTCAGTGTGGATGATGCAGAAACACCTTTCTCCCTTGGTGCGTCTAACGAATGGTTAGGACAACCGTTATCCATTCCGGTTAAAGCAGGTGCCAAAAAAATAGCAATCACCTATTCTACCCGGCCAGGTGCTGAAGCCCTGCAGTGGCTCGAACCATCACAGACCGCGGGAAAGAAACTTCCGTATCTGTTTACACAAGGCCAAGCTATCCTGACCAGGACCTGGATACCTATTCAGGACAGCCCGGGCATACGGATGACCTACGATGCTAAGATTTCTGTTCCGAAGGAATTGATGGCGGTGATGAGTGCATCAAACCCGCAAACCAAAAATGCAGAAGGAGTCTATACTTTCAAAATGGCTCAACCCATACCTGCCTATCTGATCGCATTGGCTATCGGAGATCTTGAATTTAAATCACTGGGCAAAAGAACCGGCGTCTATACCGAACCATCCATGATGGCCAAGGCGGCATCTGAGTTGACTGATACTGAGAAAATGGTAGAAGCAGCTGAAGCACTCTACGGACCATATCAGTGGGAACGATATGATCTCATTGTATTGCCTCCTTCATTTCCTTTTGGTGGAATGGAAAATCCACGGCTGACGTTCGCCACACCTACGATACTTGCCGGTGACAAATCATTGGTAGCACTCATCGCTCATGAACTCGCTCATAGTTGGTCAGGCAACCTGGTGACCAATGCGACCTGGAATGACTTCTGGTTGAATGAAGGTTTTACTGTTTATTTCGAGCTCCGAATCATGGAAGCATTATATGGAAAATCATACACAGCAATGCTTGCCAGTCTTGGGTATCAAAGTCTGAAAGCAACGGTTACTGACCTTACACCCAGGGAAACACACCTCTTTCTTGATCTTGCCGGAAAAAATCCGGATGATGGTATGACCGATATCGCATATGAAAAAGGTGCACATTTCCTGCTCATGTTGGAAGAGAAAGCCGGCAGGGAAACATTTGATGCTTTTCTGAAAGCATACTTTAAGGATCATGAATTTCAATCCATGACCACTACAGCTTTTCTGGAATACCTGGATGAAAATCTGATCAAACCTAATAAGCTGGATGTAAATGTAGATGAATGGGTCTATGGCCCGGGCCTTCCGGCAAATTGTCCTGTCGCAACTTCTGAAAGATTTACAAGTGTTGATGTTCAGGCCGCTAATTTTTTCAAAGGACAGCCTGCGCCATCACTCAATATCAATGGATGGACTACCCAGGAATGGCTTCATTTTATTCAGGCATTACCAGATAGTCTTTCTGCAACACAAATGAAGGATTTGGATACCTCTTTCGGTTTTACAAAATCAGGCAATAGCGAAATACAGGCTGCATGGTACAAACTCGCGATCAATCAGGGTTACGCCAAAGAAATAGTGCCTGCTATTCGCCAGTTTTTAGTTGAAGTAGGTCGTCGGAAATTCCTTACACCACTCTATGTCGCCATGCTGGAGCATGATATGAAAGAAGAAGCACAATCAATCTACAAAGAAGCTCGTCCAAATTATCATAGCGTAGCGTACAATACGATGGATAAACTTTTTAGTGAAGCGGGTAAGTAAAGGCAAAGGCTGAGGCTAAGGCGAAGGACAAAAATTGCTCAAGAGGCCAAAAAGGCTTAAGAGGCCAAAAAGCATGTAGAATCAAATATTTCTAAAAAGATAGATGATTGCAAATCATCGATCAAAGTGCCGTAGGCACGACCGATTTTGTACCGCGGGGTTTTAACCCCACGCAACGACGTGTGGTGTGGCTCGGTGAGTACACCTCGACACACCCTACCAAAATACCTACGCGCGCGGGGCGGCGCGGACGACGACGCGGTTGCCGCGGGCTTCGATCACAACGACGCGTGTGCCGCGGTCGATTACGTCTCCGTCCGACAAAACAT
>JANNSS010000148.1:0-1661 GCA_031402955.1 Saprospiraceae bacterium | reverse complement strand
CCCAGGCCAGGGCGTGCGCCATCTGCAAAGCGATGGTGTCCACCGCCACTGCCGGACACAGCGAGTAGTTCGGCACCACGACCATCGCCCCCGCCGCGACAAAGGGCGCGGCGACAAAGGAGAAATCGGCCTTGTCGAGCGAACGCCAGTAGCCGCCGTGGATGAAGACGAGCACCGGTGCGTTGGCGCGTGCGGCCGGGAAGACATCCAGGGCCACGCCGCCGCCCGCCATGTAGGGAAGGTCGAGATGACACGCGAGCGCGGCGCGCACCCGCACCGAGTCCGCGCTCCAACGCGTGAGGTGGGTCGCGAACTCCGGCACGCGGCGGCGGTTGTCGTATTGCAAGTCGAACCAGGCCGCGTCACCGAGTGCCGCGCGTGTTGTCGAACTGTTCATGTGTCCCTCCAAAGGCAGCACGCTCGCACGACGAATGCATCGGCGTCAAGGCCGGCTGCTAGAATTTCGCCGTTCGTGGGGGCGTAGCTCAGCTGGGAGAGCGTCGCGTTCGCAATGCGAAGGTCAGGAGTTCGATCCTCCTCGTCTCCACCAATTCGACATCCACGGATGTCCCAAGAAATCTCGCGAAGTCTGAAAGCCCTAGTGAAATCAACGCTCTAGGGCTTTTTTTTGTCGCATGAATTCCCGTGCAATCTCTCGGGTTCCGAGTTCACATTGCAGGAACTTCTGCAGGAACCGCAAAATCTCTCGCGTTGTTGCTGCGGAGTTCCTGCATGGCCCACCACCTCATCTCTTCTAACGCGACGATCAAGTCGATCAAGCCCGGCGACGCAAGGCATCGCCTCACCGACGGCGCCGGTCTGTACCTGCGGCTGTTCGTCAACGGCCGCTCGCACGGTTGGCGCTTTGACTACAGCTTGAACGGACGACGCAATACGCTGAGCCTGGGAACCTACCCCGACACCAGCCTGAGTCTCGCGCGCAGGAAGGCGGATGAAGCGCGCAAGCTGGTCAGCGCCGGCACCGATCCGAGTGATGTCCGCAAGGAGACGCGCAGCGAGCTCGCGACACGGCGTATGGCTGCACAACGCGTCACGGCCGGCTTGCCGCCGATCGATTCTTTCGAAGCGATCGCGCGTGAATGGCACACCAAGAATGTTCCGTCCTGGGCGTCATCACACTCGAGCAAGATCATTCGCCGGCTCGAGCAAGACGTATTCCCCTGGATCGGCGCAAAACCCATCAGCACGATTCGCCCCACTGAACTGCTCAGCTTGCTCAGACGAGTCGAAGAACGAGGCGCCATCGAAACGACGCACCGTGTTCAACAGAACTGCGGCCAGGTGTTTCGCTACGCTGTCGCCACTGGCCGCGCCGAGAGCGACCCGAGCCGCGACCTTCGCGGCGCCCTCACTCCCTGGAAACCTGAGCACTACCCGACGCTGACGGATGCACGCGAAGTCGGTCGGTTGCTGCGCGACATCGCAGGCTACGAGGGCGGCGTCATCACAAAGTGCGCCATGACACTTTCACCGATGCTCTTCGTACGACCTGGCGAACTGCGTCGCGCCGAATGGAGCGAGATCAACCTCGACGCTGCCGAGTGGCGCATTCCTGCTACCAAGATGAAGGGCCGCGTGACACACATCGTTCCGCTGGCCACCCAAGCCGTGAGCATCCTGCGCGAGCTGCAACCGCTGAC
>JANNSS010000147.1:0-28045 GCA_031402955.1 Saprospiraceae bacterium | reverse complement strand
TAGTCATGCGCTCCTTTAGCGCTTCCAGGACCACCTGGGTTTTGAACTTGGCTGTAAACTTCCGTCTTGTCATTTTTCAGTATGTTTAGGTTAGGAAATCTAACTAAAGATACTGTCCTAATTTTGGGGGGAAGATCAGTTTGGAAAAATAGAAGGCATCAACGACCTGGTCACGTTTGAAGGTGGTTCCGTCAGGGAATTGAGGAAAGCGTTTAAAGAGGCTGTGCAGGATTATATGTCCTTACAACCTTTGACTTGATATAAATGTTATTTGAACAAATATCTTAATCGAATATGACCGCCATTACAAGCACCTTGACTTATTTCCTTTTATTCTTCAATTTTATTTCCTGCACACCATCCTCGGTGCCTGCGGATCAGAAAACAACACCGGAAAACGCTAACAAAGAAAACCCCTACTACTCCCGCACAGACACCACCATATTGAAAGTGTCAGACGCAGAATGGAAAAAGATACTTTCCGATGAAGTGTATCATGTAGCTCGGGAACAAGGTACAGAACGTGCGTTTACAGGGAAGTACTGGGACCACACAGGGATCGGAACCTATTATTGTGCTGTCTGTGGCAATGCCCTCTTTAAGTCCGATGGCAAGTTTGCGAGTGAGTGCGGTTGGCCCAGTTTTTTTGAAACCATGCGCACTACTTCTGTCACTTACACAGAAGATCGTTCACACAATATGGAACGCATCGAAGTCAATTGCGGACGATGTGCCTCTCACTTAGGACATCTGTTTGATGACGGACCTCCTCCGACGTATAAGCGGTATTGTATGAATTCGATTGTGCTGGAGTTTGAACCGGATGTAAAATGATGTGCATAGCATTTACCTTCTTTTGCCCCTAAATCCCCTGAAGGGGACTTCAAATCACTAGGACTCAACTTCTCACTCTTCACTTTTCATTCTTCACTTCTATTATCCCTTAACTTTGCCCCCTCATGGCAGAATCAAGTATATCAAGTCTAATCGATCGCATTGGCGAAAAGCTGGATGGATACAAATCCTCCGGTCTATCCGCCTTTGTCAGTTCGTCATTCCAATCCCATAGTCTACCGCTGTTGCATATCATCAGCAGGTTCCAGCCGGAGACACCGGTATACTTTCTCAATACCGGCTTTCACTTTCCGGAGACTATGGCGTTTCGGCATGGGATCGCAGACCTGATGGGACTGGATATCATCGATGTCGTATCGCCTGTATCTAAGTCAGGACAGCGCGATGACCAGGGTAAATTTTTCTTTGTCAATAATCCTGATCATTGCTGTTATCTCAACAAGGTACTGCCCATGGAACCCGTCATCGCACAACATGATGTGTGGATCAATGGCGTACGCAGAGATCAAACAAAGTTCAGAGCTACGTTGCAGGAAGAAGAACCATTAACCGATGGAAAACTGCGTTATCATCCGATGCTAGACTGGACCTCTAAAATGATCTGGGAATATCGTACAGAACACAATCTCCCTGAACATCCGCTTGAAGCACAAGGCTTCCTGAGTATCGGTTGTATGCCCTGCACACGATCCTTCCAGGAATCCCAGGAGGCACGTCAAGGCAGATGGGCCGGGATGTCGAAGGAGGAATGCGGGATTCAGACGGAGTTTGTAAAGGCGAAGGCTTAGGCGAAGACGAAGGAATGGCGATGGAGATGCCAGACAAAGGCTGAGGCGAAGGCTGAGGCTGAGGAATGGCGATGGAGACACCAGATGCCAGACGCATGACCCGTTCAAAACTCACAACTCACTAAATTTATGATCACCTAAAACCTCTCACGTTCTCACGCTTCTCACGCTCTTACTCTCTTACTCTCTCACACATGAAAATACTCATCACCGGTGGTGCCGGATATATCGGATACAGTGTTGTAAAACAACTGCTGGAGGATGTCGGCAATGTGCATTCAATTGCCATCTATGACAATCTTTCAAGAAGGAACTTCAGTTTTTTTACGGAAGCCAGATTTGATCACAAGCCTGTAAAACTGATCCAGGGAGATATCCTGGACGGCAGGTCACTGCAAAAGGCACTGGAGGGTATCGATTGCGTAGTGCATCTGGCTGCCAGGGTCACGACTCCCTTTGCTGATTCAGATGCGCACTCGTTCGATCAGGTCAATCACTGGGGCACTGCCCAGCTAGCCTATGCCATCGAAAAATCATCGGTATCTAAGGTGATCTACATGAGTAGTATCTCCATCTATGGTGATCATGCAGTGCCAGTCAATGAGGATATCGTACCTAATCCACACTCTTTCTATGGCAGATCAAAATGGGATGGTGAAAAGCAGATCAGTGTACTCAATAGGGACAGAGAAGTAATCATCCTACGGTCGGGTAATGTCTATGGCTATAATCCATCTTACCGGATTGATGCGGTGGTGAACCGCTTGCTGTTCCAGGCTAACTTCCTGGGAAAGATCACCATTAACGGGAGCGGAGACCAGCACCGGAGCTTTATCCATGTAGAGAAGCTGGCCAGCGTAACTACCAAAGCCGTTGATGGGCAAGTAACCCCAGGCATTTATAATGTGGTGGAATACAACCTATCTATCAATGAAATAGCCTCCAAAGTGCAGGCCTTATACCCCGGGTTGGATATCATCTATGCCAACTTCAATATCAAGATGAAAGACATGGTCACCGCACTACCCTCGAAGATATGGTCGCAGGTCCAACAGAACCCAGCGACCTTTGAAGAAGAACTATTGGAATTCAAATCCCACTTTTCCTTTTAATCTACTGATTGATAGATTTTTACATATACCATTTTCACACCGATCGCGTCTTTCTTTCAAAGTTGGCTGATTTTCAGGTGTTTAATATTGGACAGGTCAATGGTTTTCGCTTATTAATAGCTATCTTTGCTGCCCTTTGAGCCGAAAGGGCTCAACCAGGTACATAGCATTTGATGACCTTAGTATCGCAATAATGAGCATTAAGAAACGCGTGCTTTTCCTTACGCAGGAAATGGCACCTTATACTGATCTTACAGAAATTTCAGAGATTTTAAAAAAACTGCCGCTGTACACACAGGACAACGGTATGGAGATCAGGGTGTTAATGCCTCGCTTTGGCAGCATCAACGAGCGCAGACACAGATTGCACGAAGTGGTGAGGCTCTCTGGGATGAATATCATCATCAATGACGATGATTATCCACTGATCATCAAAGTGGCTTCCCTTCCAGGAGCCCGACTCCAAGTCTATTTCCTGGACAATGAGGAGTTTTTCAAGCGAAAATTCATGTTTGAAGACCAGGCCAATAAACTCTATGATGACAACCAGGACCGTATGGTTTTCTTTTGCAAAGGTGCAGTAGAGACGGTTCGGAAATTTGGTTGGGCACCAGATATCGTGCATTGCCACGGCTGGATGACGTCTTTAGTGCCTTTTTACCTTAGAACTGCTTATAAAGATGATCCTCTGTTCAAAAAGAGCAAGATTATTACTTCACTATACAATGAGAGCCTGGAATCCAATTTTAACAAGGATTTCTTCACCAAGGCTTCCATCAATAATCTTCAGCCTAAGGACCTTCAGGCATACCAAAACGGCACAGACGGCGTTAATCTCCACAAGGGAGCGATTGCCTATTCAGATGCCTTAATCCAGGGTACTGAAAAACTGGAAGCTTCTCTTGCCAAGGAAGCAAAAGCCTCCAAGAAGCCAATGCTCGATTATCAGGGGGAAGACACCTTATTGAAGGCAAATTTCGATTTCTATAAAGAGCTGATGATTTAACACCAGTTCTTTCGAAACACGGGTAGTTTTATGACCATACACAGCAGATTCTTTATACTCCTTGCCGTTTTTATTCTTTATACCATTTCTTGCACAAAGCCGGCGCTCATTGGTTCCGATTTTCTGGAAGATGAAAAAGCATTTTTACAATTCAAGGATAGTTTCGACCTCAAGCTTTTTACCGTCAAGACAGACAGCGTCATCGTGCACAGCGATAACGTCAGCAGACAGCTCTTTACGTATCTGATCGGCGACGTTCAGGATCCAATTTTCGGAAGATATACAGCAGATATTTACGCCCAGCCTCTACTCCCGGGTATTGCAACAGCATTGAAAGGGTCTACCCTTGATTCTGTTGTCCTTACGCTGAGATATGACACCTTAGGGACCTATGGAACTATCCTGGATCCGGTGACCATTGAAGTGTACAGGATGGCTGAAAATCCGGCCTTTAATGAAGATTACTATTCCAATGGACAATTCCAGACAAGTACCGACCTGCTAGGCTCACTGACCTTTGCCCCAAAGCCAAAAGATAGTGTGACGCTGAATGGTGTGGATACCGTGGTACTGGCACCGCATATCAGAATACCTCTGGATATAGTCAAAATGGGTGACCTGCTCCTGCAGGATACCGCTGTGTTTGAAAACCAGGACAGCTTTCTCAACTACTTCAACGGCCTGTATATCAAAATGACAGGTGCTACCAATACCATGCTCGGTTTCAATCTGCTCAGTTCTGTAACGGGACTAACCTATTACTTTGACAAAGGGACCTCTACAGATCTGCAATTTAAATTTGTAATCACCGCAGGCAGTGTCAAGGCTGTACATATGGTACATGATTATACTGGTTCTATTGTTGGAGCTGCTTTATCTCCTGAACCTGAAGGTGATTTAGCATACATACAAGGTCTTTCCGGCGTGGCCACCTATATGAGGGTTGAAGGTCTTGAGACCATTGGCGACGCTATCATCAATCAGGCTGAAATCGAATTGTTCTGCACCTTTCCTGATGGGGATATGGGTAGTCTATACCCACCTCCTCCCTACGTCATCACACAGGAAAAAACAGATACCAGTCTGATCAATTCAACAGATGTCTCTATTGCCTTGACACTGACAGGAAGCAGCAGTACTACCGAGAGTTTCAATGCGATCTTTGGCGGCAAGTTGGGCAAACCCGACCCAGGCCCTCCTGTGGTGTACAGATATAAGATGAACGTTACCAACCAGTTCAAGGACATCTTTGAAGGAAACCAGGAAAATATCATATATTTCAATCCATTTGGAAAAGGTAATATTCCCAACAGGGCGGTGATCTTTGGTTCTAACCACCCTACTTATGCCCCTAGATTGAGAGTAACTTACACAGTATTATAAAAGTGACCTACCTGAAGATGCCGGTTTTGTGTTTATCCTTTCAACTTTGCTGAAAGATGATACAAATCACTATAGAGGAATCTTGTAATCTGCATCATCAGTATTTCATAGCGTCTAATTCATTCAATTTATGTGCGGAATAGTCGGATATATTGGTCCCCGTCCTGCGTATCCTATCCTGATACAAGGCCTGAAGCAACTGGAATACAGAGGCTACGACAGCGCAGGTGTTGCGCTGCTTAACGACCATATGCAGGTCTTCAAGAAGAAAGGAAAAGTATCTGAACTTGAAAACTTTATCGGCTCCCAATCCCTGACTTCGACCGCAGGTATGGGTCATACCCGCTGGGCCACACATGGAGAACCAAATGATATTAATGCTCACCCGCATGTATCCAACAACGGCCACCTGGTGTTGATCCATAACGGGATCATTGAAAATTATTCAGTACTCAAAGAAGCGCTTTCGCGTAACGGATACACCTTTACCAGTGAAACGGACACGGAAGTACTCCTGAACCTCATTGAAGCTTATCAAAACAGGGAACAACTGGATCTGGCTGACGCACTTAGCATGGCCCTTTCACAAGTTGTCGGTGCCTATGCCATCGTCGTCGCGGATGACCGTAACCCGGATGTGCTGGTAGCCGCCAGAAAACAAAGCCCACTAGTCGTAGGTATGGGTGAAGGCGAATACTTTATCGGCTCTGATGCCACACCGATTGTGCGGTACACGAATAAAGTCATCTATCTCAAGGATGATGAAATCGCTATCCTGGACCGATACGCCGGTGTCACCATCAAGGATAGCAAGAACGTAGTTCAAAAACCAAGGATTGAGGAAATCTCACTCCGGATCGAGGAACTTGAAAAAGGCGGGTATGAGCATTTCATGCTTAAAGAAATCCACCAGCAACCACAGACTGTATCGGATTGCATGCGTGGTCGTCTCAATGATCATGAAGGATGGGTGAGACTGGGTGGTATGGAAGAATATGCAGGCCAATTTGAAAACGCGCAGCGGATCATTCTGGCAGGTTGCGGAACATCATGGCATGCAGGATTGATAGGTGAATATCTTTTCGAAGATCTGGCACGTATACCGGTCGAAGTAGAATATGCATCTGAACTGAGGTATCGTAATCCGGTCATACGTGAAGGTGATATTGTCATGGCCATATCTCAATCCGGAGAGACCGCTGACACGCTTGCTGCGCTTGAACATGTCAAGAGTAAAGGTGCCATGATCTATGGTGTAGTGAATGCAGTTGGCTCATCGATTGCACGACTCACGGATGCAGGATCGTATATCCACTCCGGACCAGAAATTGGAGTAGCATCTACAAAAGCTTTTACCGGACAAGTAACCTTGTTGAGCATGGCTGCACTGTGGCTGGGACACCGTCGCGGCACTTTGCCGATATCAAGATACCGGACATTGATTTCAGCGTTGGCAAGGATTCCTGAGCAAATCGCAGAGACGCTAAAGGTGGAAGACCAGATAAAGTATATTGCCTCTGAAATGACTGAGTATAATAACTCTTTATATCTCGGCCGAGGATATAATTTCCCTGTAGCGCTCGAAGGAGCCCTCAAGCTCAAAGAAATATCGTACATCCATGCCGAAGGGTATCCTGCTGCAGAAATGAAGCATGGGCCTATTGCCTTGATTGACGAAAACATGCCGGTGGTGGTGGTGGCGACCAATCAAAGTGCGTATGATAAAATCCTGAGTAATATCCAGGAAGTAAAAGCACGCAAAGGAACGGTGATCGCGATTGTATCTAACGGGGCTAAAGAGATCCGAAAGTTTGCAGATCATGTCATCGAGATTCCGGAGACAGCAGAGCCTTTTTCACCTTTGCTCTCAGTCATTCCTACGCAGTTGCTGTCATATCACATCGCATGCCTTCGTGGCTGCAATGTGGACCAACCGCGTAATCTGGCAAAGTCTGTGACAGTGGAATAAAGTAGGAAGCAGGATACTCACGTTTTTGCCCTAAATCCCCTGAAGGGGACTTAAACAATATTTATAAATGATAATTCACAATTGACAATATAATGGAAGAAACAAATAAAACAATAGGTGAAGGCATCCTCGAATATAACTCCGCAAGAGAGCGGTTGCTGCTACCGGAATATGGCCGCAATATCCAGAAGCTGGTGCAGCATGCCAAAGAAATGGAAGACCCTGAAAAGCGGCAATGGTATGTAGAAACGCTGATCGAACTCATGAACCAGATGCTGCCGGGGACCAAAACTTCGGTGGAGATAGCAGACAAACTCTGGAATCACATGTTTTATATAGCAGGATACGAACTGGATGTAAAGGTGCCGGATAATGTGATCATTCATAGGAAGGGCGATGTCTTTATGATACCTTCTGATGATATGGAATATCCCCAGCGGAAGATTCCATATCGTCACTACGGATGGAATGTCCATACCATGGTTCAGAAGGTTCTGGGTATGGAACCAGGTGTCAAGCGGGATGAATTTGCGAAGATCATTGCTTCCTACATGAAACTAGCATATCGCACATGGGGTAAGGAGCAGTTTGTCAACGACGAACTCATCAAGGGAGACTTGCGCAAGATGTCACAAGGTCTGATCGATGTGCCTGACGATGCCAGCATTGACAGCTATAAAAATGTTACCTCATCGCCTGCAAATAATAATCCACAACAGCGGCGCAAACAACACAAAGGCGGCTCGGGTGGCGGCCAGCAGCATGGCAGACGATTTCAATCCAATCGTCCGACTAATTCAAACAGCAGTAATAAGCATAAAAAGCGTTACTAGTGAGCAGTTAGAAGTGAGCAGTTAGAAGTGAAAATCAAAGTAAAATCAATACACACTATTCCAGGATAAGACAAAAACTGCTAACTGCTAACTGCTAACTGCTAGTTGCTAACTTTTAACTGCCAACTGAATGAAACTTACCCTTCCCTGGCTGCGCATCCTTTGGATCACCTTTGTGCTTGCATTGCCGGCGGTCATCCTCTACAGTTTATTCACTAGAGTTGTAAAATGTCCTGCGTGCTATCTTTTTGAGGATGGAAGCGACGGGTTGAAAAACTATTATACCCTTGACTATTATGTCAAGCATGATGATGGGTGGCATTTTACAGGGATGAATTATCCGTATGGGGAGAATATCATCTATACGGACAATCAGCCCATACTAGCCCTGACACTCAGATGGATTGATCAACACATCACCGATATGGATCGCCATGTCATCGGCACGCTCAACATGCTGATGTTGCTTTCCATCTATCTGGCGATCATGTTTACTTATCTCTTGCTCAGGCGTTGGATGGTCGGTCGATGGTGGGCATTTGGTGCTGCACTTTGTATCATTTTTCTCTCTCCTCAATTATGGCGCTTACATGGACATTATGGGCTGGGGTATGTTTGCTATCTTCCGCTGCTCCTGCTTCTGCTTGATAAACTGATCAGGGATAAAGAAAAAAAATGGATATGGAGTATTTCATCAGGAGTTCTTATCGTCGTGATGAGTCTGACGCATATGTATTTCCTGTTGTTAAGCGCAATCATTGTTTTTTCGATCCTTGTCTTCTGGTGGTGGTATAACCGCAAGGACAGCCTGGCCGTAAGACGTATGGTTCCAGCCTTGCTTGCTGTCATCGTTTTACCAGGGATGTTTCTTGTAGGATTACGAAAAGGAACTGATGATATAGTTGACAGGCCAACAGAACCGTGGGGCATTGATGATCATACTATCAGTTTTAAAACAACCTTTTTTCCCTTTATCCCACCATTGGATAAAACATGGTCTGCTGTCCTTAAAATGGACAAACCAATCACTGAACGTGTGGCGTATGTTGGTTTGATCGGCTTGTTGATGTTGCCGGCGATTGTACTATTCTTGTTTAGAAAACGAGAAGATGAAGGCCTGAATAAGCATATCAAAATATTTGTCTGGGCAGCAATCATTTCCTGGTGCATGGCGGCGGGAATATTTTATCAGTATGGATTTAAATTTTTATGGGAAGCGGTTCCAGTCCTGAAACAATTCCGGGGACTTGGACGCTTTGGTATTCCCTTTTATTATCTATACCTGTTGGTATGCACATACATATCATGGCATATGTTCAGAAGACTCAGGGAACGAGAACTCGGTGCGATCGGAGGATATATTTTAGGAGCGATGTTTCTGGTATGGGGATTTGAATCCTGGCTGAATATCAAAGCCGTCAGAGATCCGGTCTTCAGGCAAAACCTTTGGCTAGCGACTGCAAAAGATGATTACGTTCCATTGCTCAATGCTGCTGGCTATACACCTGATTCTTTTCAGGCTATACTGCAGTTGCCGCTTGTTGCTATCGGAAATGAAATGATGGGTGTGACACGTGGATTCTGGACCTTTCGTGAAGGCGTGCATGCTTCTACTGAAACGGGCTTGCCGATGATTGATTATGCTATGTCGCGCACTTCCATATCTCAAGGCATGGATATTGTTGAATTGATATCCACTCCCTACGCTAAAAAAAGAAGAGCTGAACATTTCAATGACAAGCCTATACTCCTGTTGTGTGAAGAGGAATTTGTGATCCCTGCAGAAAAAAGATGGATCGACCGCGGTAAAAAGATTGGCACGTATAAATCCATCACCTTGTATGCCTTGCCATCTTCCGTATTCAAGTCAGTAACGCTTCCTCCTTTACCCGCTGATCGGCAGGATGTACCATGCACCGGTTGGTTTGTCGGATTTGATGATCATCCGTGTGATACTACCATGTCAGGAAAAGGTGCCCTGGCCATAAACACCGATAAGACATCTATATGGACTTATGCTGACACGTCGGCTGTGCAACGCTCATGGATAGTGAGTTTCTGGTCGCGTGTTGACAACCTGAAAGGCGCAGTATCTGTCTACAGAATGATGGAGACAGATCCAAACGGAACAGTTACCCAAAATAACGGCATGGGCAGAGAGGTGATATTATGGTCTGAAGCCTATGGAGAATGGATCGAAGTCAATTTCCCATGGACCACACTGGGCAAAGGATACAAGTACGAATTGTTTATTGACAATACCGGACCTGTGATTGACAATCTGCTGATTCGGTCTGCAACAGATACCTGTGTCTATCACTTCCCCGAAATGACCCTTTACAATAACTTGCCGATACCTGCTGCGAAATGAGAGATTTTCTGAAGAAGATAGTACATGTCTGGCCATGGCCCCTCACACTCAATGAGCGCTATGACCGTCAGACAAAAGCGGTCATCAAAAAAGTCCTTAAGCCCGATAGCCTGTGCATCGATGTTGGCTGCTTTAAAGGAGATATACTCCAGGCCATGATCGACAGCGCGCCAAATGTTCATCATAAAGCTTTTGAACCAGTGCCCCAACAGTATGCATTCCTCAAAGAACAATTCGGCAGCAAGGCTGATATATTTCCATACGCACTGGGGGATGAAAACAAACAGACTACTTTTCATCATGTCGTCAGTAATCCTACATATTCAGGACTACAGCAGCGACAATACAAGGGTGAAGAGACCATCAATGAAATAGAGGTTGAGGTCAGGAAAATGGATGATGTCATCGGACTAGATACGCCAGTCACCCTGATCAAGATTGATGTTGAGGGAGGCGAACATGATGTCATGCAAGGGGCGGTTGCCCTTTTAAATAAATGGCATCCTTATCTCATATTTGAACATGGTATCGGAGGCGCTGACAAGTATGGTGTGAAACCCGGTGATGTGTATGGCCTGTTGGTCAATACGCTGGGCTACCGGATTTGTCTCATGGGCGATTATCTGAAAAAAGATTCAACAGAAGGCTTTACACGTGCGGCGTTTGAGGATCAGTTCTGGAAAGGAAAGGATTGTTACTTTCTTGCCGTCCATAAGAACGTGAGAACGTGAGAAATAAAAAAAATAAGGTAGGGGTTCAAAATTTTGAACCCCTACCTTATTCTTTTTATTTCTACGTGCAAATCAATCCATTTTCCTACTCTTAGGCTTCCTGCCTTCGTGCTTGACAGCCGGATCATTTTCGACCAGTTCGAGATCCATTTGGCGGGCCGTCATATCGATTTTTCGGATGCGTACTCGGATCGGTTGACCAATGGTGTATTTTTCACCGGTCCTTGATCCGGCGGTGTAGAGGGCTGTCATATAGAATCCGCCTCCCATCGTGCGGAAAGAGATCATACCCTCTGCCCTTGAATCATCCAGCTCTACAAAGATTCCACTTTCGATCACTCCGGAAATCACACCGGAGAACTCCTGCCCTACTCTTTCCTTGAGGTACTCCATCTGTTTGTATTTGATGGACTCTCTTTCTGCTGTCATCGCAGCACGTTCACGATCAGAGATATGTTTACATCTTGCTTCCAGATTGGATTTGTCTTCACGATGTATGGCATGCAGGTTAGCATCTAAGATGCGGTGGACTAAAACATCTGAATATCGTCTGATCGGTGAAGTGAAGTGTGTATAAAAATCAAACGCAAGGCCGTAGTGCCCGATATTATTGGTTGTATAGATCGCCTTAGCCATCGTGCGGATGGCCAGCGGTTCCAGCAATCGTAATTTCTCATCTTCCTTCGCTGCTTCTGCAAGACGGTTAAATGATTTTGAAATCTGTTTCGGGGTATCAATCTGCAATGAAAAACCAAGCTCACGGGCGAAACGCTGAAAATCCATCAGCCGATCAGGATCCGGGACATCATGCACACGGTATGGAAATGGTATCTCTTGCGATTTGCCTTTCTGGGCCATGAGTGTTGCCACTTCACGATTGGCCAGCAACATAAAATCTTCAATCAGCAGATGAGCTTCCTTGCGTTCCTTGACAAAGATCTCCAGGGTCTGTCCGAACTCATCTACTTTAAACTGTAACTCATCCGTCTCAAAGGTGATAGCACCATCACGGAATCTCTTCTTACGCAGTGATCTCGCAATTTTATTGAGCTTATTCAATTCTTCTACATACTCACCAACACCCGTGTCCATCACTTCCTGCGCGCCCTCATAGGAGAAGCGATGATCTGAAAAAATCACTGTGCGACCAAACCAGCGATCAACCACTTTGTGATCTTCATCGATTTCGAACACTGCAGAGTAACACAAACTTTCTTCGTGCGGCCGCAGTGAACAGAGTTCGTTGGATAATTTCTCCGGAAGCATCGGACACACCCTGTCTACCAGGTAGACGGAGGTTGACCTGTATAATGCTTCTTTATCAAGTGCTGTTCCGGGCTTGACATAATGTGATACATCCGCGATATGCACACCAACCTCTGTATGCCCATTTTCCAGGGTGCGGATGGATAATGCATCATCAAAATCCTTTGCGGTGATCGGATCAATCGTGAAGGTGGTGATGCCTCTGAAATCTCTCCGTTTTGCAATTTCTTCTGGTGTGATTTCATCCGGCAGTAACAGGCATTCTTCGAGGACCTCATCAGGCCATGCAAGATTAAATCCATTATGAATCAGAATGGATTGCATCTCGAGCTCATGACTTCCGGAGGCACCTAGTACATGCACGACTTCACCGGAAGGTGATCCCTGGCTCCAGTCTGTAATCTTAACTACAACTTTATCACCATCTATCGCCTCAGACATTTTATCCATCGGGACGATGATATCAAAAGGCATATTCAACCTATCTGGTACAAGCACCGCAAATTTCTTATAGAGTTTAAGGGTACCAATGACTTGTTCCAGCGCACGTTTGACAATGGCCACAACTCTCCCTTCTGGTTTACGTCCCTTCCGACCAGGAATAATATCTACCTGAACAATGTCTTTGTGCATGGCACCACCGGTATATTTGGCAGGAACATAGATGTCTTCTTCTATATCATCCATGATTACATAGGCAGATCCTGATCTGGTCATATCCACTCTGCCCTGATGTACATTTTTTCCTGCTATCGCAATGGCTTTAGCTGGTCTAGGGGCGTCCGATACAACTTTCGGTCTCATCAGAGAGGTATAGATTTCCTCACCTGCAGTCGCCAGTTTGCCTTGCTTGACGAGTGCATCCATCACGCGGACCATATCGGCCTTACCATTGGCTATCTTAAGTTTCTTGATCAACTGGCGCGGTGTCCAGGAGGGGCTTTTACTTTGTTGGATGGTCTCTATGGCCAATGCCCGCAATTTAGCATAAGGCAATTTCTGGCCTTTGGGGTTTGCTATACGGAGTGATGATTCCGCTTTATTCTTCGTTGTCTTCTTCATTTGTTTCGTACGTAATAACACCCGTCGGCAAAATTTCCATTTGGTAGGTCTGAGTCTGATCCGGGTCCATACCCGCCTCATCGGTTTGTGCCATACCTTCCGCGATGACGATGCTCATATCTTCATTGATAACGGCTACTGAGTGCAATATTCCCTCCTCCTCATACCGCAGACCACCCACGATCGCATGGCTCAGCGGATCACCTTCTGAGGTATATGTAGCAAGAATATACTCGTATCGTAAAAATCCAGCCTTCCAGTAGATCATGGCATAATAATCCTTTGTGCCGGCAATTCGGCCATAAGGCACATATTCGGTAAATTCGTCCACCTCATCGCTCTCAAAAGGAAGGATATAGGCATCCTGCAGCACCCCGGGCAGCGGCAAAGGATCTGAAGGAATCTGACTTATATCCGGCAAAAGGCTTAAAGGGAGTTCCAACGGAGGGAAAAATTCAATAAATTCGGCAAACTGGGCCGTCGGTAGTCTTTTCACAAGACAAATTTATGGTTATAAACCCAACCCAGGTATAATTGGTTTACGTCTATCTTTTTAAAAGAGGCAAATCTCACCACATCATGATGAACCTTAGGGGTCAGTTTATTGGAGTTATAGCCACGATTGGCCTTGCTTTTTCCTGGTCATGTACCCTGGATGAAACTACAGATACCAACCAAAATCCTGCTCTGACACTTGACTTTGAACAGGAACTTTCACTGACCAATCTGAGTTGGGATGCAGTCAGGGTCACCGGATTTAAAGAGTATATCATCCTCCAATCTTCAAATCCTATCCCCAATAGCCCGACACCGGTGATCAACCAGGATGTCACTGTACTCAAGAGAATCAATGATGTTGATGTCACCAGTCTGTCCGTCTCCTTGATGTTGCTTAGTCCTCAGATCTGTTACAAATTATATTGTGCAGTGGATGATCGATTCCTATACTCATCAACCCTTTGTATAGAGCAGGATATTGATGTAGTCGATGGTTTTTATGATCGGGGCTCCCATGTCGCCGGAGAGGATGAAGCGGTTGTTTTTGACAGACTCAACCGAGTTTTGTCCACGCTCAATTACAAAACAGGAACGATTACAAATTCTGTGAATAACGCCTTTCTTAACTTTCCCTCTCTCGAAATGTCTACCTGGGCCGGGCTGACAAATGTTTATGGTTTTGACCAATCTCCAGCCTGGCTCCGGAAATATAGTTTTCCGGGACTGACCTCTTCAAATTCAAAAAATTTCAATCAGGTATTATGGGCTGCTAATGCGCACAATCAATTTGTCTTTGTGGCGACCGATGATGCCTTCCTCAATAATTTTCAAGTGTTATCCCGGAATAATCTGAGTTTGATTCATGGGGCACAAACTTTGACAGGTAATCAAAATATTGCAGTATTTCCGGGGGACCCACTGATTGTAATTACGATAGGTTCATCCGAAGCAAAAAAATATTCCATCGATACCGAGGGTAAAATTACAGCTAATGTGGCTGTGCCTGCAAGAATCGTACAACCTGATCTGCAGTCTACCTGTGCTGAAGGAATTGACTTATTTATTTGTGGACGAGAAGGGAATATCATCAATCGAAATGGGGTGAATATAGGAACGCTCAATACAGATGTAAATGCTTCCATCCTGCTGAACCGTTTATCCATTGACGAAAAGAAAGCAATCTATGTGATCAACGATATCGGGACACTGCGACTGGAGATTGTAGACATCAGCCAATTGCCTGTAGTATCCATACTTACATCCTATGACTTGCCCTCCATGAGCTTTGCAGATGTGATTCCAGATGATGGAATCATTTATTTAATCGGCACTTCCTTTAACAGCAGCCAACCGCAAACAACAATACTCAGATATCCGCTCTAAGCTATGGTCCGACGTATCATATATACCTTACTATTTACAACACTTGTTGCCTTCAACGCATGGAGTCAATCAAGTGATACGACCTATTATCATTGGAACCTCGGCATTAGTGCAGGGGACATCCTGCACGAACTCTTCAACGGAGAGAATCTCAATAAAGCTTATCCTGCATTTGTGTTGGAATACTCCAGCCAGAAGTATTCAGTTCAGGCAGGGTTTAGGACGGATTATAACAAGACCAATACCTCATATGATGGATTCCTTGACGAGGAAGTGGATGAAGCGCTTGCCCTGTCAGGCACGCTGGCAATGACAAAGCACATCTTCAGTAGTAAAAACTGGCTCATCAAAGCTGGTCTGCAATTTGCTGGCGGTTGGTCACGCGAGGATATCAATGAAGACAGTGGATTTGATCGCGTGATCACGAGGAGGCTTGAGTGGAATGCAGGCCTCGGACCTGTGATTGATTTCAGGTATTTTGTTCATCCGCGCATCAGCCTGGGCACAGAAGCAAGCCTGATCTATTCGGTCACCAGATCTGAGTTGCAACAGATCTTTACCAATTTCCCTGATTTCGACAATACAAAGGAAACGGTAGAAGGTAATTCACTTGAAGTCCTTGAGCCTGCTACCATTTATCTGCGCTTTCATTTTTAAAAAATAATACGTATTTTTCATTCAAATCATACCCGATATGAAACCATTTCAAACCTTGTTGTCCCTCTGTTTACTTTTTGCACTGGTATCCTGTCAAGAGGATTCCTTTCAGACCAAAATCGAATATCCGGTCTTACCGGAGACTTCGTACAGCTACAAGCCAAACTGGGGCGGAATGCACAGCCACATGGCCGGACAAGACCTCGGAATTACAGATGCAGGAGCTACACTGGGAAGAGTGTTGTTTTATGATAAGATTTTGTCCATTAACAATACTGTATCCTGTGGTTCATGTCACCTTCAATCCATTGGTTTTTCAGATCAGGCCAGGTTAAGTGATGGAATCAACAACCAGAAGACAGACCGTAATGCACCTCCTATCAGCAATCTGTATGATGACAATCTGCTGTTCTGGGATGGCCGGGCTACGAGCCTCAATGATCTGGTATTACAGCCTGTCCGTAACCATAAGGAAATGGGTATGGAGAATATGGAATTTTTGGTAACCAAGATCAAAGCTGCTCCATACTATGATGAGTTGTTTTCAAAAGCATACGGCAGTAATGAGGTGACGTCCGATCGTGTAGCGGATGCGATGACACAATTCGTCAAGAGCATGATCGGATGTGATAGTGAAATGGATCGTCAGCAAATGGGAGGGCAGGCCTTGTCACCGCAGGCTGAGGCAGGCAGAAATATATTTTTTGGCAACGGTACTTGTTACAATTGTCACTCCGGTCCTGACTTCAATGATCGTGGCGGATTCTTTGATCCTTTCTTTCCACCTAATGGCGGTGGTTTCGGATGGGCACAGGCTATTGCGGATATAGGCCTTGACAAGGAATATACAGATGTTGGTATGGGTGTTTTTGATCAGGAGTTGGTAGGCGTTTTCAAAATCCCTTCACTTCGCAATGTTGCCTTGACAGCACCTTATATGCATGATGGACGATTTGCCACCCTGGAAGAGGTCATCGATCATTATAATTCAGGGATCAATAAATCACCAAATCTTGATGATATTTTCAAGAGTTGGGATACTGGTGAAGCTATTCGATTAGGTTTGACTGATGGTGAGAAATCATCTCTTGTAGCCTTCCTACACACCCTGACAGACGAAAATTATATGAATGATTTGCGGTTTGCAGACCCATTTAAACGATAAACTGCTGAATAATAGGATCTTATATTAATTTCAAGATATTAAATAATTTAACATTATAGATACGTTATTTCTATAATAATTTATCATATGTTTATTATATTTGTGTCCTAATTACCACCTGGCTTTAGATTTGAAGTGGTCGGCATAACACCCAAATTCTCACCTTTTTGAAAAAAAAGGCGAAGCACTCCCCAAGTTTTTGTCAGGTGGTATTGTTTTGCCCCTAAATCCCCTAAAGGGGACTTAAAAGAAAAAGATGCAGGTGTTCACCTGCATCTTTTTCTTTTTGGTACATCAGGAAAGGAATTCGATACTGTCGTTGATAAACGAATTCATCTCCTCCCCTTTCAGCATGCCTTGATTGAGTTTTGCTAATCGCAGAAGATAGGCAGCGAACTTTTCCTTTTTCTCCGGACTGCGCATATTGAGCAGCTTGTCTGCGATCAATGGATGATTAGCATTGATGATTACCTGGTAATGGCCATCCATCTTGTCCATGCCTTCCATACCTTGTAATGCCTGCATCTCCTGCATGCGTCGCATAAACTCAGGACGGGTGATCATCACCGGATGTCCTTCAGGTGACATCGGACGCAAGATCAATTGGCTAGCGTTCACGCCGGGAAGTGCGGCAAATAATTCCTTGACTTTCTCCTGTTCCTTTTCACTGAGCACTGATTCCTTGGTCTCTTCCTTTTGTATCAGATGATCAGGTGTATCTGAATCGACGCGCACAAAAGTCAGGTTCTCTCCTTTGTACTCCAGTTGCTGGATATAGTGATTGTCGATGATGTGGTATAGATGCAACACATCATAGCCCATATCTGTAGCTTGTTTGATATACGATGTATGCAATTCAGGGGAAGGTGTATACAACGCCACCATTCGATCATACTTATCCGTTTGGTTAACTTTGATCTTGTCTTTATACTCCTGTACCGTAAAATATTTACCCTCCGTGTTTTTCAATAAAGCGAACTCGATTGCCTTCTCTGCGAACTTTTCATCTGTGATGATACCGTACTTGACAAAGACACCGATATCATCCCATTTTTTTTCAAATCCTTCGCGGTCATCCTTGAATAATTTGGACAAACGCTCAGCCACTTTCTTGGTTAGATAGCCTGTGATCTTCTTGACGCTGGCATCACTCTGCAGATAGCTTCGTGATACGTTGAGTGGAATATCAGGACTGTCGATCACGCCGTGCAACAGGGTGAGAAACTCAGGTACGATTTCCTTTACCTCATCCGTCACATAGACCTGGTTGCTATAGAGATGTATTTTATTCTTTTGCTGATCAAATTGATTACCGATTTTAGGAAAATACATGACCCCGGTAAGATTAAACGGGTAATCAATGTTGAGGTGGATCCAGAACATCGGATCAGGGGACATCGGATAGAGTTGTTTATAAAAGTCGATGTAATCCTTATCCGTCAGTTTTCCTGGTTTCTTTTTCCAAAGCGGGTGTGTGTCATTGATGATATTGGGCACCTGCTCTTCAATCTTCTTGCGATCCTCACCTTCTCCTTCCCATCGGATATCCGTCTTCATTCCCATCTGGATAGGGAACGGAAGGAAGCTGCAGTATTTCTTCAGTAAGCTTTCAATACGGTCATGCTCGAGAAATTCTTTGCTGTCATCACTGATATGAAGGATGATATCTGTACCACGGTCTTTGCGGTCGTGGTCCTCCATTTCATACTCGGGATTTCCATCACACACCCATCGAACTGCCTTCGGGGTCTTCTTATAGGTTCTGGTGATGACCTCCACTTTGTCCGCCACCATAAACGCTGAGTAAAACCCTAGTCCAAAATGGCCGATGATATTGGTTTTGCCTTGATATTTCTTAACAAACTCTTCGGCGCTGCTAAGGGCCAGTTGGTTGAGGTATTTCTTTACTTCCGATTCGGTCATCCCGATCCCTCTGTCGCTGATGGTGATGGTGCCAGCGGCTTTATCCACATTGATATGGATCGTCAGGTCCCCGAGCTCGCCTTCTATCTCACCGGAGCCTGCAATGGCTTCCAGCTTGGAAGTGGCATCAATCGCGTTGGAGATCAGCTCTCTCAGGAAGATTTCATGGTCTGAGTAGAGGAATTTCTTGATGATCGGAAAAATATTTTCGGTCTGTACCGTGATATTACCTTTGGCCATAACTATTTGATTTTTAGTCGCTAATAAGTCTACTTGTGCTTGTCAAAAGGTGTGCCACGCGGCTTTTTCTGTCAAATTGTCGGATAGACCGGACAAGTTTGTGAAAGTTTGGCATTGATTGTGCTATAGTTATTGACAATATGAGAACATCAAATGTAGATTTCTCGTTAAGACCGGTCCAAACAGGGGGGTTAGGATCGGTCTTTTTTTTGTTCCTGTCTGGAACAAGATTTTCCATCAAATGCAATAAGGAATAACCAGCAAGGAAGGAAAAGTTAGAAGTACTTCTACCTTTTAATTGGTTATTGGCTATTGGCTATTGATTTATAGCTGTTTCATGCTCCATTGTTCGACCAACCGGATGTATCTCTCTTTCGTTTTCAATAAAAAATAGCCAACAAGGAAGGAAAAGTAAAAAGTACTTCTACCTTTTAATTGGGTATTGGCTATTGGCTATTGATTTTTCCTGGTTCAAGCTCTATTGCTCCTCCATCCGGATGCATCTCTCCTTCGTTTTTAATAAAAAATAGCCAACAAGGAAGGAAAACGAAGAAGTGAATCAGTCGGTGGCTGCACCTAACTCACCCCCGTCCCCTCTCTTTTGTCCAGAGACTTGCCGTACGAAAATGATTTTCTGAATAGAGCGGCGTTTGATTTTGTTGCAACGCATGATTGTGCACAGCGATAGGTGACTTATAACCTCATAATCCCATAAGCTAATAAGCCTATAAGCCTCTCTCAACTCATCAACCATGAAGTACTTAGGGCAAGACCTAGTTTTTAACACAAAGCTTTTCGCATGACTTCATGGTAAACCCATCAACAATTCCTCAGCTCTCATTCTTTAAAGCAGCTCACCTTCAGATTATCCATCAGCAATGTTTGTGGCGATCCTGCATTCCAGATGGACATGGTGCATCGGTCGTATGTTTCTAAGGGAACGTGGACATCGAAGAAAAGATGGGTGGCGACCTGATCCACGGGAAGTAGTCGCTGCACACGAATGAGATTGGTCTTGATGGCTTTCTCTCCCTGATAAAACTGTACGATCCACTGGGCATATTTCCAGACATCCCATTCTCTGGACTGAACAAGGAAGTCCGCCTCTACCCTGATCCATGGAGCACAATCAGCTGTTACTGGTAGCGTGATCGGACCAAAGAATTGATTCTCTCCATTAAGGCAAGTGGCCTTGCCGCCGGATGGCCAGGCTGTGGAACAATAAGCTGTATCCTGCTCGAAGTCATTTTGTAGAACTGTATTTAAGGATTGAGGTGTGCCTTTGAAATATTCATTCGTCTCCAGCAACTTAAATAAATCGCGATCCGGATTGATCCGCCCTACTACATTCAGGAAATAGGCTCTGGTCATTTGTCCGGCCTGGAAAAATCCGCCTTTGTGGGCCTGGTGTATCCACCATCCTGTATAATAGATGTTGAGTGCGAGTATCGCGATCCATATCCATTTGCCAACGCTTGATTTATTAAACCAATAAATAACGGAGGCTAAAGGAAAAGCCATCAAAGGATAGATCTGAATGAGGTTACGCTGTCCGAGTCCACCACCGCTTTCAAAATGTGACCAGCTCAGCGTGATATAAATGGCGAGTATAGTGGTAATGAAGGTGGCCCAGAAAACAGTTCTGTGTTTCTTGTATACAACGTACCATCCAGGCATGGCAATCAGCATCAATGGCGTGTATAGCCACCAACCGATGTTGGCGCCAATCAGTCCGCGCTTGATCGCAGGATGCAGCCAGTTGAAGCCCTGTTCGCCATAACTGTAGACGATCCATTCACCGGATGCGTATTTCCAATAGCCGAGCTGAATAAAGATGATCAGTCCACTGATGATAACGGCGACGGCACATTTCATCCAATGGCTCAGTAAAAATGGAACCCGCTCCTTCATACTTGAAATGCCCCATAACAATGGAATAAGCGTCCATACAATCTCTGTTGGACGGGTCAGTACTGCCAGCCCGAGTGAGGCTCCGATACCGACCACAGAAGTCCAGTCTGCTTTCTTATAAAACCTGATGGTGGAGAGGAAAAGGACACACAGCAACGTGAAAAGCCAGGTATGATTCATTCCATTGGTGATGGAGGCATACTCCATCCAATGTGTGCCCAGACCTAAAGCCAGCAGTGTCCACATGACGATACCATCCTCGAAATAGCTGAGTAAAATTCTTCGCAGCAATACAAGTCCGAGGATGGAAAATGCCAGGCTTCCAAACCAAATGAAAAACTGATATGGTTTGCTGTACCCGTCTGCAGGATATGCACCGGTCATGGTAGCGTATCCATGGGCCAACAGGAAGAAGGGAGAAAAAAGGACTGCCTGACCGATGGCATATTTGTTGACCTTATTGCCTGAGTTCTGGTGCCCGAAGGCCTGATCATACGCCGGCGACGGAAGGTACTTCTGGTTGATTTCGTTCATCCAGTTTTGGTGATGTATATCCTTGTAAATAAAGATGGCGGGGAGGTAGTGATAGTACCCGCTTACATCCCAGCTGATGGTGGCTTCGGACCACGGTTTTTCCCATTTGGGATAATAGGAGAAGCCCAGGAAAAACCAAAGGATGGCGATGAAGTTGATGATTCTTGATGATTTCATTTATTGTGTAAATGTAAATCATCTTTACGGCAGAAAGGCGGAAGGGCAGAAAAGGCTGAAGAGGCTAAAGGCAGAACGGCGGAATGGCAGAACGGCGAGATGGCAGAACGGCGAGATGGCAGAACGGCGAGATGCTTATCCTGGACCCTAAATTCAAATTATGGGTGGGGTATACTAAAAAGAGGCTTTCTGTGTTAATTTATGAAAACGATTTAAGCTCCATTTGCTTTCGCCTCATTAAAACTCAATTATGCTAGCAACCCTTCCTCACGCAAAACTCAGTGGACTGATCATATTTTATGTGCTCTTGAGTACATTAGGACTTTACTCCCAATCCGGAGAATATTACAGCGCAATTCATCTGGCAGAAAATGAGGTGATCCTTGAAAAATATGGCGAAGCTGTTCCTTTGTATAAAAAGGCTTTTGCTCTTAACACCTCTCCTTTTATTAAAGACTTGCACAATGCGCTTCTATGTTCGATAAAGAGTGGGGAGCATACTTCAGCCAAAGAATTCATAAACGAAATCCTGAAATTTGACATTGATACTAACTTCTATTTCCATAGTGATAGGCTTGAGGAATTGCATTCCTCTTCCGAGTTATATTCTTATTTCAAGAGTCAGCTTAATAACAGGGGATTAATTTTCAAAACAGGTTGCAAGTATTATGAAAAGCTTTTGGCGCTGGATCAATCCATCCGAACGACTTGCAAGGAAATAAATACAAATTACTATGCTATATGTGGTGAAGAAATTAAACTTGTGGACTCCCTGAATCTACAAAGTCTATACAATCATTTTAGTTCTTATGGGGTTCCGGACGATATTGATCTATGTCAAATAAATCCAAGCTTACCCCCTATCTATTTTTTAGTAATAAAGCATAATATGCAATGGGGACGGAATTCCCTTGATTCAATTCTGTCAGATGCTATGGTAAATTACAGACTTCACCCTCAACTTTATTGTGATCTCATAGACTATTTAAATGAATCATACCTTAAACAACCTGCACTATATGGAATGGGGTACCACATAAAATTAGGAGAACGACTGTTTGTATTTGATGTACCTGCTGAAATAAAACCTGCCATTAATACCAGCAGACAGGCAGTCTACCTTGACTCGATCGATGAATTCAATAACAAAGTGAAATTTCAATACCAACATCCCGAATTCTTTTTGATCTACCCCATGCTCCTGGGCACTCTGGACGCTGATCCCGAAATGGAAAAAGAACTTGCTGAAATGTGGAAGGATGCTGAGGTGTTTAAGAACTGATGTGCATCAGGGAAATATATACCTTTGATATGGGTTTGTATATCATGCTTAAAATAGCAGGCAAGTGCATGGCGGCCACAGGCCACCTTTTCATGATCCTTCATCAGGACGTGATTCGTAGATATGGATTTTAAGTAAATGCTTAAAATGTCATGATGGTGCATGGCAGTCACAGACTGCCTTTACATGCAATTGCACTCGAATATGATGTTGGTATTAATTTGAAGTTGCAAACTTCAAAAAGCGAGGAAGTTGCAAACTTCAAATAGCGCAGGGAGGTGTTATGT
The DNA here is from genome assembly GCA_031402955.1 of Saprospiraceae bacterium. Lineage (GTDB taxonomy): Bacteria > Bacteroidota > Bacteroidia > Chitinophagales > Saprospiraceae > Opimibacter. The sequence goes on along the minus strand of JANNSS010000147.1, from coordinate 4,612 downwards.
CTTGCCTGGACCAGGTGTGGTCATCCACTTAGCCTGCCACCTTTCAATGTTAGTACAGTCTCGATATTGTGGATCGATCATGATGTAGGTATTGGGGATGTGGTCATCGACCCAGTCACTAAAGACCTGGTTGCGTTTACTTTCACGGGCTGCTTCCTGGATGCGGCTATAGTCTTGCTTGAGACTGGCCTGGTGAGGTGAGGTGCGCCCCTGGAGCTGAACGATCTTGTATGAATAATCACCCTGGGGATTACGATATTCAATAGGTGGCGAGATCTCCCAGAGATCGAGCGTATCGATGCTGAAGAAAATTTCACTATCGACGTCGGCAGTTTCGAAGAAGGTATTGTTTGACTTCGGATTGATTAACCGGCCATTGTTGCTGAAACTCTGCACCCGCTTATCACCGAATTTACGCACCCCATCTGCAAAGGAAATGGAATCCCAAACGATCAGATTCTTAACTGAATCAAGTTTGTTTCGTGTCAGTGCAAGATCGGCATCTGTGATCTTCGGGCGCACCAGGATATGACGTGTGTGGATCGAATTACCCCTGCGCTCCAGCAATTGTATAATGTGATAGCCAAACTCCGTCTCTGTAATTTCAGAGGTCTGATTGATTTCAAGTTGAAAAGCTGTTGCTTCAAACTCAGGAACGAAGCTACCGCGTGTGGTCCATCCGAGATCACCGCCTTCCCGGGCACTTCCGTCTTCCGAATATTTTCTCGCCAGCTCAGCAAAATCCTCACCTTGTACTAGCGCCAATTTAACCTTGGTTATTTTTTCAAGTGCTTTATTCCGTTCCTCTTCATTGATTTCAGGAAACATCACGATCTCTGCTAGTTCAACCTCGGCATTGAAATATGGCAAACTGTCTTTTGGAATTTTTCCAAAAAACTCCACTACTTCTGATGGGGTCACTTCCACCTTATTCATGATCTCTCCCTGCATCTTATCACCGAGCAACTTGCGGGTCATATTTTCCTTCACCTGCTCCCTCATTTCACTGACAGTCTGTCCGTAGAACTCCTGGAACTCTTTACGGTCATTATTCATCCATGCCAGGATCTGATTCATACGACCATCAATTTCAGCATCCACTTCATCATCAGTGACTTCAACACTATCGATCTTGGCATAATGCACCAGCATAGCCTGTGCCATGAGACTTTCCAGGATGGTACATTGCTCCGTCTTGCCTGGGGTAGCCCTGCGCTCGCGCATCATCGCCATCTGCTCTTCGACATCTGAATGGAATATCACTTCTCCCCCGATCTTGGCAACGATCTTATCGAGGATAATGGTGTCCTGTGCTCCCACCCCAGCCGCCACAAGGCAACATAAAATGGTCAGCGGCAGTATGTATTTCAACTTGTTCATTCTGTATAGATTTTGACCCGTTCATTCTGTATATCCCGGTCGTAAATTTCTTTTTTAATCCGCTCCAGCAACTCGAGTTCGCGCTGATGCAGGATAAATCTTGCGGCATGTTCCCGGATCCTTGCCAAAGGTGCTATGTCCTGTTCCTGATAGACCTCCAACGGGTAGAGAAGATAGATAAAATCCCTGTCCTCCCGGACAACTCCACGATTAGAACGAATCCCGGCTGATGAAAGTGTACCCTCCGGAAAAAGTTGAACCACCATCTGCATCTCATGCCATTGGCTGGAATCCGGCCAGTTGGTTTTAGCGTGTTTGTCCATATACGTGAGGACATCGCTAAAGTGCTGTTGTGGGAATGTCTTCCACCATTGCAGGATCTTATCTCCCCTGGCCAGCGGTTTCTTGAGCTTGAAATAATAGGACCTCAAAATACCTGATTCAAGCCGGTGCTGTTCTTTGTTAGCTTCGTAATATTTGAGCAGATCATTTTCGGTGATGACCGTGTCCAGTCTTTCTTCGAGTGTGCGCTGTTCAAAGAAGTGTCTCAATAGGGACTGCCGGTAATCTTCCAGCAGTTTATTCATGTTGACTTCTTTTGGAAAGTTTTTTTCAGCTTCTACCAGGATAAGCCGGTCACGGACCCAGTGTTCTGTAAGACTGCGCACTTGTTGGATGCTGTCTTCTGCATTGGCATAACCCTGGATCAGGTCTTTGATGTCATCAAAATAAAGCTTGTAATCAAAGACCTGCGCCAGCAATATGGGTTCAGGGGTATTGTCACCGGGGATTTTTGCTTTTTTACACGAAGCAACTGCTGTCCAAAGGACAACTAAACACATGCCTGGGTAAAGAAGGCTTTTCATCCGGTACAGCAGCAACTGGCTACTTTTTCACCAGGCTCATCAGCACGGCATCATTGATCTGAACCGGATACTTAGCCTGTAATGAAGCTACCCAGTCTTTTTCAAGTTGGTCCTGGTAGTCAGCGATGATATATCCTCTCGCCTCATCCATGGTCTTCGGCGTCGGTGGTATGATTTTTTCAACACTTACAAATCCTCTTCCATCCGGCAGGTCAGCTTTCTGGCCTGCAGCCCATGTAAGGCCTTCAGGCAGTTGATCTTCTTTCTGGTAGATTTTCCGTGTGACTTGCATGCCGATTCCTTTCTTCGCAGCCTTTTCAGCCACTACTGTCAATGGTTTCTTAGCGGCCCATTTCTTAATGGTAGCAAGCTGATTCATGGAAGCAGAGTCCAGCATGACGGTAGCGACTTCAAGTCTTTCATCCCACATATAATCATTGCGATGTGCTGCATGGAATGCATCAAGACCAGTAGAGTCTTTGCTTGCTTTATCCCATACGTTGATTTTAGTGGCTTCAAACAACAGTATACCTTCTTCGTATTCGCGCATGAGTGATTTAAACTCCGGATACTTATCGGCTAGATTCTTCTCTTCAAAGAAAAGCGCCTTTTCGTTTACGAATTCAGTGTATACCTTATCAAATATTTCAGCGCTTGGTGTTCCCTTTGCTAATCCCATGCGCGTACGGGCATTTGTGCGTACATAATTTCCAAAATCAATATTGGTGTATTTGTCACCGCCGAGTGTCATGATGGTAGCTGGTGCGATTTCAGGTACTTGCCATTTATACGTCTGCAGATCTGCACCTGCAAGGCTGACAAACTGATTGTATACATTTTCATCTCTGGAGTACCCGGCGTCCTTCTTGATACGTGCCACCATGGTCTGACGTGCAGACGTGATGCGCTCATCGCGGCTGATCTGTGTTTCAATTTTACGTTTGGCTTGCTCTAGTGTCAAAGTAGGGCGCTTGCGAGTTCTCTTGATGATATGCCATCCAAGACGGGTGCGGACTGGTTTGGTGTAATCACCATCATTTGCGAGGGCGAATACTGCATCCTCAAATGATTTTTCATATTGATTGATGGCAATCGGGCCTATAGCACCACCTCTTTCAGCGGTGGCCTTATCTTCTGATACGGTTTTGGCTACTTCTTCAAATCGTTCGCCAGCGACTAACTGGGCGTATACTGCATCGATCCTGGTTTTAACAGATTTGTCATCGCTACCATCAGTTTTCACTCTGAACAGGATGTGAGCGATATCCAGTTCGCCACGAGCTGGGCGCTTGCTGGTCACTTTGACGATGTGGTATCCCAGCGTTGTGCGGATGGGTATGGAGTATTTTCCGACTGGTGTTTCATACGCTGCTGACTCAAATGCATAAAATCCGTTAGGTAAGAGCGCAGTGACAAACCCGAGGTCACCACCTGTTTCCTTGGTAGGATTATCTTCTGAAGTCTGTTTTACGACGAGATCCCATGCTTCGCCAGCCTGCAGCCTTTTGTATGCAGCTTGAATCTTTGTATAAGCAGCCAAAGTATCTGTGGCCACATTTGGATTTGTCTTGATGAGGATGTGGGCTACCTGTATATCCTCCTGCATACGGTTGTATGCTTCAGTGACTAAGCGGTCCGTGATTTCCTTGTCGGTCAGGTAGCTGTCGGCCAATTGTTTGCGGTAGCCGGCCAGTTCTGTCTGGAGTTGGGGTAAGGTATCCAGTCCCATGGCATAGGCCTCGCGGACTTTGAGTTTAAACTTGGTGTAGAGTTCGAGGTATTCGCGAAGGCTTTTTTCAGTAAAATCGGCGTCATCGCGGTTGTTTTTGGCATAGATATAAGAGAATTCTGATGCCTGAACAGACTGACCATCAATCGTAAAGAGAACGGGATCACCGGATTGGCTGTACAGTAAGCTTGTCCAAAAGAAAGAAACGAGCGTTAAAATCAAGGAAAATCTCATGAGTAAATGGGTTGTTGTATGTAGTAAAGGGCGCAAAAATAGCCATTATCGGGCTAAACAGCCTTAGGCGCTGCGATTTTACTACAAAAAAGACGTATAAATGGCGCAGTAACAAATGGTTAACATTCCTTCCGCGCCGAAGGCGGGCGGAAGATAAAGGCGGAGGGCAGAGAGCATAGGGCAGAGAGCATAGAGCAGATTTAAATTTTTAAACATTTGTTTTTTCAAAAAAAACAAATGTTGTTCGTAGCATCTGGCTGCGGACAGCAGGAACAATAAAATCATGCTCCGAATAAAAATCATGCAGGGTCAGCGTCCTCGCTGCAGGAAAATATCATGCTCTAAGCGATGCTACACGGATGAGAAAAGAAAAAAAGGTACGGATAGGACGCGTCCTGTCCGT
>JANNSS010000146.1:0-3871 GCA_031402955.1 Saprospiraceae bacterium | reverse complement strand
CATTAATCAGGATAGCGCATGCCTTGCAAGAGACTTTATTTTGAGGGGAGTATAATTCAATTGACACTTAGGATCATTTCTGCCCTTCACACTCGCATATAATTCTCTACAATGGCTCTACAGCATTTATTGCTTTACGCGATACCTCTCTTTTTAGTATCCATGTGGATCGAATATAAATTGAGTGATGAAGGTCAGCATGCCGGTTATACGCGTAAAGATTTCATAACGAATATAAATATTGGCGTAGTGGCCATACTCTTTGGCATAGTGGCGTCGTCCATTTCTATTTCTTTATACGTAGCCTGTTTTAATTTTTTCACTTCCTGGAGGATTCGTTTTTTTGGATATGAAAGTATAGGATGGGGTATAGGGGCATGGATAGCATGTATTTTGGCTGATGATTTTACGTATTATTGGTTTCATCGGACCAGCCACAGGATCAGAGTCTTGTGGGCATGTCATATTGTTCATCATAGTTCGGATCAGTATAATTTTTCGACATCCTTACGGAACGGAGGGTTCTCCATGTTGTATAAACCAGTTTATTGGTGCTGGATGGCGGCCATGGGCTTTCATCCGATACTCATCCTCTCGTGTCTTGCCCTCAACTCTTTCTACCAGTTTTTCTGCCATACGAAACTGCTATCCAGTTGGGATAAGGCCGCCGGTATATTAAATACGCCTGGCCTTCATGCCATTCATCACGGCACAAATCATCAATGCATTGATAAGAACTATGGGGGTATTCTTATTGTGTTTGATCGTATGTTTGGTACCTATAAACCCATTGATCCATCCTTGAAAGTGACCTACGGCGTTACACATCCCCCGCGTACCCAACAATTGTTTGAAGTATACATCCATGAGTTCAGGAATATTCTCAAAAACATGAAGTCGGCAAAGTCATGGAGAGTAAGGCTCAAGCATCTCTTTTATCCCCCTGGGTGGCCTCCGGAGAATATGAAATTGTAATTAGATAATAGAGAGGTTGTTTATTTTTTACCGGATGTGGTGGGCAGACCCTATTTTTCAATTTAATTTATGCGTTTACCAGTTCGAAAATCTAACAGACTTAATGGCTATGATTATAGCCGTGATGGTAGGTATTTCTTTACGTCTAACGTTAAGGATTTCTGTAGATTTTTGGAGAGATCAATAATGGCGAGATGATACTTAATCCATATGGGATTATTGCAGATGAGCAATGGGCTTGGATGTGCGCCCATTTTCCTTATGTAATGGGGCATGCGTTTATAATCATGCCGGATCATTTACATGGCATCCTTGAGATTAAAAGAGAGTTGCTTAATCGAGCAAATTGCCATATGAACGAACAGTCAAATGGGGCGGTAAGAATTAAACCACTATATGAATTGATCGGCGCTTTTAAGATGACAGTTTCTAAACATATTCACCTTCTGGAGAAAGAATTATACCCTGGAATGGCACCGGAATTTGATTGGCACCGATCTTTTAATGATCACATCATCCGCAGTGATAGGGCCGTTGAAAGAATTTCAAGATACATCCGAGAAAATCCAAAGAATTGGCAGGGATAATTTATACTCCCCGCATGGAAAAAAAATAGGTACGGACAGGACGCGAAGGACTTACACTGCCATCATTAAGTTCCTCTTCTCCGATCTGATAATTGACGTCAGCGGAAAATCCAAATCCGGAAGGCAATTCGATATCAAAACCAAACTGCACCCCATAGACTGTTGCTATCGCTGCATTCTGGATGGCCTGAACCTGACTCAACTCACCGTCATAGATGATACTATCCATTCCATTGAGTGTATAGTCCCTTCTGACCATAGCATCATTGAGTTTTGTATAATACCCTGTCAGATCAAATTTGATAGCATCCATAAGAATACCTGCCACACCTGCTTCGACATTAAAGGCATACTCTGCATCGAGATCCGGATTTGGAACAATGACTGAACCCGGTTCTGAATCAAACACTTTGCCGGAATCGTCTACATTAGGTGACCTAAAACCAGTAGATGTATTGACTCTGAACGCCCAGCGCTTTGATGGTGAGAACGTAACACCAAGACTTCCGGTTAAGGCACCGTTTTGAATCGAAGCCGTTGTGTACGGGAAAGGATAAAACGTCGTATCAAACTCCGCTTCCTGGCCAAATGAATTATAGCGTGCACCTGCCTGGAGTACTAAGCGTTCGGAGAATCTCTTCTGAAAATTTGCATACACTCCGAGTGAATTCCAGGTGGCCTGTGGATACCGGGCAGGTCCATCCACAATGATCCCGGTTGATATGTCTTCATCCTTGCCGATAGAAGTGACATCGTCCCAGACCCCTTCTACTCCATAGAATAAAAGGTTACTGCTGCCAAACGATTTACTGAAATCAAGATTGAGGGAAAGGGCATCAACCTGCTCTACACGAATATGTCGTTCGGCATCATTGATATTGCGGTCAATCCTGCTTTCTTCAAAATTTTGGTACGCAGCGCGTAGCACCATCTCATCATATACTTTGTTGTAACCGTGGTGCTGGATGGTGAATTGATTCATCATCCACTCCTGGGGTCCATAATTCCATTCACCATATCGTGGCAATCCATCCCTGTAACGGATATGACGATCATACCTTGAATAAGTTGAGGTGGTGGAATAATGGAGTGCATACTGAAAGTCCCACGCCTCTGACGGACTGAATCGCACCTTCTGCATAAAATTGATCTGGCTATAACCTGACGGACGTTGGACGAGTGGATCATCATTTGTTACAACCACGTCTACACTATCGATACGCTCAACATAGAATGGTCTCAGATACTCTTTCGGTCCATAACTTCCCATGCGGAGATCATCATAGTCAAAGGATGATATACTGCTCACCAGAGCCCACTTCTTCCAGCCGGCATTGATATCAAAATGGCCGGTCGCTTCGTGGTTGGCAGAGGAGGTTCGCATGATCGCCTTACCTGAGATCAAAGGTTCATCGGTCAGTGATAATTGAGGTGTCAGCGTCTGGAAACTCATGACTCCACCAATAGCATCACTGCCATAGATGACAGAGCCCGGACCAAAGAGCACTTCAACACGCTCGGTAGCAAAAGGATCGAGATTGATCACGTTCTGGATATTTCCTGACCGGAAGATGGCGGTATTCATCCGGACACCGTCAACAGCATATAATAACCTGTTGGTCGCAAAACCTCGGATCATCGGACTTCCCCCACCCTGCTGACTTTTCTGGATAAATACCTCGCCCGAAGAGCCAAGCAGATCAGCTGAAGTCTGAGGGTTTTGCAAAGCAATATCACGGGTAGAGATCGTTGAGACCTTTGAAGGGATATCGGAGGATGACTGGTTCCACCTGGAAGCTGAGACGACGACCTGATCGAGTGAAATATCTTCCCGCTCCAGGCGGATGATGTACTTCATACTCAATACGTCATCATAACTCAACTGTCGGGTTTGAAATCCAAGGCTCTTGATTAAGATCCATTCAGCACCTACAAACAAGGAACTGCTGAGCTGACCCTCATGATTGGTCATCTCCCCTGTTTTGTGTTTATCACTAATAACGATCGCCAGCTCAACAGGCTGGCCGGTGACATCATCGAGTATGGTGATGGCCTGACCGTACGCATAAGCGCTCATACAGGCGATCACACACATCATGAAACATTTTTTCATTGTTTAGATTAAAATGAACAGGAAAAGAGGAATATGGAGATAGCGGATTTCACATTGTATTGCATTTGAAGGCATGAAAGTAGGGAAAATCATGAGCCGAGAGGATAATGAATCTCGTAAGCTTCATTATTCTAAAGGATCTCCATAATAAAAAAGGTACGGACAGGACGCGTCCTGTCCGTACCTTTTTTATTAT
>JANNSS010000145.1:0-2718 GCA_031402955.1 Saprospiraceae bacterium | reverse complement strand
GTAGGGCGATCCAAACAGATTTCGCTCAATATGCCATCTGTTTTCTCCTCTGCATTGCTAAGTAGCGCGAATGAGCCAATCGCTGATACCCACTTTCTAATAGCTCCAAATCCGGCATCAGATTTTTTTACGGTGTCACTTCCCTGGGCAATAACAAAGGCACTCACCATTACAGTAATGGACATCTATGGAAATACAATTATATCAGAACCTATTATAGCCATCGCGCAGACTTTTCATCTCCAAAATGATATGGCCCCTGGTGTATATGTTGTAATGCTTTCAGATAGCGGGCAAATGCTCACAGCAGAAAAAATAATCGTGATAAGGTAAATCTGGGTAGCCCCTTAACAATTCGTGGCTTTATAATAGATCAGTGCCTTTGCTTAACTGCATTTTTTATCGCCAGTTTTCACAAGTCCTGCCGACTGCCGACTGCTGACTGGAGACTGGAGACTGCCCACTGAAGACTGCCCACTGATGACTGAAGACTGCAATTTACCTATACGACGCATTTATCTCCTGCAGCGCAGCAGTCCCCGGCATCAACACATCCCTTTTCAATGCATTCAAAGGCGTATCCACCGTCTTCAACAACTGATGCACTTCAGGTTGGTCTGCACTGACATATAATAGACCAGTCAGGACTTCTCCTTTCTTGTTTGCATTATGAATAGCATTGATAGCCGAAAGTCGATCTGAAGGATCCCATCCCGCGGCAAGTGAAGTCAACTGGATCAACGACCCATCATGCATTTCTATGTATTTATTTTCTCCGGGAGCAACAGCCGCTGTGATCTCCGTTTTCACCGGAACAAAATCAGCTATGGATGTTGAACCCATGTGATCCCGCACATAACTATATGACTTGGTTGAAGTCGCTGTATTGTTGAAAGTCACACACGGTGACAATACATCGATCAGCGCAAAACCCTGATGACTGATACCCGCCTTGATCAACGGAATCAACTGGTCTTTATCACCCGAAAAACTCCTGGCAACAAATCCCGCACCCAACTCAAGCGCAAGCCCCGCAAGGTCAATCGAGCTAAACAAGGTGGGATGTCCAGCCTTTCCAATGGATCCAATATCCGCAGTTGCAGAATCCTGTCCCTTTGTCAAACCATAACAACCATTGTTCATCACGATGTATATCATATTGAGATTGCGCCGAATGACATGTGCAAACTGTCCCATCCCGATAGACGCTGAATCACCATCACCACTCACACCGATATACGTCAGGTCTTTATTGGCCATCACTGCACCGGTAGCTACAGACGGCATACGCCCATGCACGGAATTGAAACCATGACTATTAGCCAGGAAATAGGTAGGTGTCTTTGACGAACAACCAATTCCTGAAATCTTCGCAATACGATGCGGCGGTATAGACAGTTCAAAGCACGCCTGAATAATAGCAGCGCTGATGGAATCATGACCACAACCTGCACACAACGTGGACAGTGCACCTTCATATTCCTTTTTATGAAAACCAATCGCATTGGTTCCTGCGCCTGGATGTCGGAATGTTGGTCTTTTATAACTCATTATATGTTTGGCTTAGAAGGTTAGTAGTTTAGGAGATTAGAGTAAAGGGTATTCAGTATTCGGTATTCAGTATTCGGTATTCGGTAAGCTTCGGCTGAGCACACCGCTTTTCACTTTTCACTTTTCGTTTTTCGTTTATCAGACGGCATTTTGCGGTTGCGGTATATGGCTGTAGATCTTGCGGATGATATAATCTGCTGTGATCGGGAAGCCATCAAAATTCAATACAGGAATCAGTCGCTGTGGATCGATCTCCAGTTCATTAATCAATATGCTACGCATCTGACCGTCACGGTTTTGCTCGATCACATATACGATCTCATGCTCGAGTATAAAGTCAACAACTGACTGAGGAAACGGTGCTGCTTTGAGCCTCATTCCATCCATCCGGATTCCCTGGGCTCTAAGCTTATCAATGGCCTCCAATGCTGAATCTGTCGATGTACCAAAGAATAACATACCTGCCTCTGCTCCATCCGGTTCAGGATAAAACTGTGGACCAGGAACAATTGTCTTTGCTGTATTCCATTTTCTTAGCAATCGCTCCATGTTACGCACATAGGCTGCACCATCTTCTGTGTATTTAGCATACTCATCCCTGGATGTACCCCGCGTGAAAAACGAACCTTTGGATGGATGCGTTCCAGGAAGTGTGCGGTATGTGATGCCGTCCTTATCCACATCGAGGTAACGGCCAAATTTTTCAATTTTATCGAGATCTTCTGCATCAAGTACTTTGCCCCGATCATATTCGCGGGCAGGATCCCAGGTCAATTCGTCACACATATGATCATTCATGCCGAGATCAAGATCAGTCATCACCATGATCGGTGTCTGAAGCCGCTCGGCCAGATCAAATGCAGTAGCTGTCATTTCAAAACACTCTGTGGGTGTCGACGGAAATAACAAAACGTGCTTGGTATCTCCGTGTGATGCATAAAACGCCAGCATGATATCGGATTGTTGTGTCCGTGTAGGCATACCCGTTGAAGGGCCCGTGCGCTGCACATCGATCAACACAGTAGGTATCTCTGCAAAATACGCCAGGCCCAGAAACTCATTCATTAATGAAACGCCAGGACCACTTGTCGCGGTAAATGCCCTTGCTCCATTCCAATTAGCACCAATCACTACCCCGATCGCGGCAAGTTCATCTTCCGCCTGGAT
>JANNSS010000144.1:0-7883 GCA_031402955.1 Saprospiraceae bacterium | reverse complement strand
CAACGGACTCGTGTAGCCTTTCAGATAGATGGCCATTTGCTTTCCATCCCGCAGGTATTGTTCCAGGATATGCATTAAGGTTTCTAACTCACGTCTTCCTTTCGGGATCGAATCATTAAAGAACCCGTCAATTGCTTTTGTAGCCATGTCCTTATTTTCAGGAGGGTTTCCAGCTGCAAATTCTTCTGCAAACTTACTTCTGCGGGCCGTATAGGCATCATAGGTCTGGAAGTAGTTAACCTCTGTACGATCTGCAGTATTTGGACCAGGCTCATCATTATCAAAATAGATTTTTGAATAGAGGAATACATCGATCTTATCTACTTCAAGGAATAAGTCAATGATGAGCGTATCTGCATCCGGATTGTCAGAGGTATTGAATGTCCTTGCATCTGGCTTATACCCTTTCTTGGTACCAGACACATTTACATTTTTATCTCTATCGAGGACATAATAGTATTGGTTTGAAAGATAATCCTCCCGTATGTCAGCAGCGCCATCAGGTTGAACGGCAAGCACCACTCTTACACCAAAGAGTGGCTGAGGATTGAGCCCTTTATAGGTTTCAAATGTTCTGACCAGGATGACCCGATCCTTGAGAGGTGGTTTTTCGTAACGGTAGATATCAAAGCAACACGCCTCATCCTCTGGTGAAAGGTACATTGACCCAAGACGGTTGGATGAAAAATAACCTTCCATGCCATCCAGCGACAAACTGTAAAAGGCATCATCAAGACTGCTGTTGGTAGGTGAACCAAGGTTGACCAATGTATCCCAGACTCCCTGCTGGTTTTTAACACTATAGACATCAAGACCACCGAATCCTAAATACCCATTCGAACTCAGGTAAAGTGTTTTACTCTTTCGATGGTAAAATGGTGAAACCTCATTATCAGGTGAATTGACACTCATCAGATTTTCCGGAGCTGAGAAATTATCAGGTCCGGCGATATAGCAATACCAGATATCTAATCTTCCCTTTCCACCCGGACGATCTGAAGCGAAATACAGCACTTCTCTTTTAGATTCCGGATCATATCCCACATGAGGTTGAGTGGTTGTATAACCCGCCATATTGATTGGCTCGGGTAATTTCTGAGCAAGCCCATACTCGCCATCTACAATGTCCCGGTAATAAATATCACATCGGATATCAATGCCATTGATGTAATCACAAATGGTATAAAATACACGATCCTTTGCTTCATTAAAGGCTGTATGGGAAGTGTGGAAATTGAGGTCATTGAGAATGGTATCTACGACACCTGTTGAATCATTCTTACTGATGAGGATTTTAGCATATGGTTTTTCAGGCAGTGCCACATCTGCTTTTCCCAAAAACCGCAGAGAACTATAGTACAATAAACTGTCTTCATTAGCTGCTCCGAACTCCGAAAAGGTAGTGTTGACTTCAGGACCAAGATGTTCAAGTTTAAGCAATGTGTCCTTATTCGCAAGTTCCCTGATGGCCCATGTACAAATGGCTATATGCTTTTGAGCGGCTTCCGTGAGCAGTGAATCTTCTCCACTGTGCTCCGAAAGATAAATCTGATACAGATCAAGTGATTCCTGGTATTTTCCGAGTCTTTCTTTAACATATCCCAACCAATAGTTAGTTGCGGGGTAATCACTTGCCTGGGCACTGCTGTCCACTTCGGCATAGTATTTCTCAGCCATGGTGAATGCTGCATAGTGACGTGCAGCTTCAGCCAGGTTATAGGTGTGAACAACATTATTAGGCTCAATCTCATGGGCGATGCGCAGGAAATTGTAGGCCGTGTAATAATCCTTTTTCTCGAAAGCTTCCTGTGCCCCCTTTGCATAGGCATTCAGGTTTTGACCCTTAGCTACGTTGAGGAACGCTATCGTGAAGAAGATGATGAGTATATAGTGACGCTTCATTTTTGCAGTAGTTATCTATTGAGGTAGATCAGAAAATTGTACAGACCTTAGTTTGTTTGAGCGGACATAGTTTCTTATAAGTATAGGTAAGGAAGAATTCAGGACCACCCTTTCCATCCGTAGCGATTTCGAAAGCGGATGTATTGATATCGCAACTAAATCCACCCTTCCATCCGTCATAGCCGAGTGCTATCATAGGAATAAGGGCATCATCCAAACGCACCGCTGCTCCGAGATGAAGTTCAACTTCGCGGGCCTTTTTATTACTCAAATGGATGATGGCACCACCACCGAGAACCGTCTCTGAATATGGACCCTGATCCTGGTATAGTCCGTTACCATATAAATCCAGAATGTCAAGGACTTTCAATATACCTAAAGCATAAAAGGAAAGGCGAATGGGGAGATTAACATCCACCGCCGGATTATCATAAAAAGTATATTTAGGTTGATTTAAATGGAACGCACCTATTCCAGCATCAAGCTTGGTTCGATCCACGCCCTGAAGTCTCACATTTACACCCAGACCGGCATCAAGAAATGTAAAGCTTGTTTTATCAAAAGATTCTCCTGAGGGTAAGGAAGGGTCGAATACCGTTCCGGTCCATTGATTGTCCCATTCAAGGTCTTTTTCACTAAATGAACGCTGGCCAACGCCCAGGTAAGCTCCTCCTCCAACGAAAAAACTTCTGGTGATGGGTAAAGTATAAGAACCATTAATGCTCAGACTTGCGAGGCTTAACTTAGAATCTCCGGATTGGTCATAATTGAAAAGGATTCCGCCAGAGAAAAAGCCACCTTCGTCATAACAATCCCTGAACTTGACGTCATAACTACCTGAGAATGTGAGGTAATCCACGGGAACAGAAAAATACTGCTGCTTGTGGACCAAAGCCACCTGCTTGTCGCCATTAAACATCCCTGTCAGTGCAGGGCTTATCTGCAATCGACCAAACTGATATTGAGACAGGTGGACATCCTGGGCAGAAACGCCGGATATCGTCAGAAGGCAAAATATTACCCCTTTGATGGATATGTTCATGTTCATGTCAGATTCCTGGGTTTGATATTAGGTATAAATAAATATATCTAAATCACTAATTAACAATATATTAAACCGATACCATCGGAGTATTATCCATGATATTACAGTACAGCAAAAACTGTACTCAATATTTCATTTGTTCTGATAAGGGGTGAAGGGCGTAGTTGGCAAGATTTGGATCCTTTGCTAACTTATAGAGGGATGATCCGTACGAAAGATAAGCTAATTTTCAACAATTCAAATTTTTAGTTAAAATCTTTTGTTACCGTTGGATGACTTTAACAGTTACCCAGTTTTGTACCTTACCCATATGATCATACTCAATGAAGCCCAGATCAAATCCTGGGATGCATACACGATAGACAAGGGCATCAGCTCTCTGGCGCTGATGGAACAAGCCGCCATCGCTGTAACGGACAAGCTGGATTTATTACTAGGGGAAGAAGACCAGGAGGTCCTGATCATCTGTGGTAATGGCAATAATGGCGCTGATGGGCTGGCCATAGCTCGGTTGTTATTGGATATGGACTACATCGTTGACGTCTTTGTCAGCCTCGAAGGCGATCATACCCCAGAATGGAAATCAAATTATGAGCGACTGATGAGCCAGGATCCTGAGCAACTGGAGATTCACACGGTTTGGAATCCGGAAGAGATAGAATTGAGCCCATCAGGAACTATCATCGATGCTATGTTCGGAACAGGGTTGAAAAGACCGATCGATGGAAAATGGCTTGAGATCACAAATTGGGTCAACGAACAAAGCAATCTAACCGTTGCTATTGATATGCCCTCAGGCTTGTATGTTGACCGCGCACCGGATGGCGAAGTATTGTATGCCGACCTGGTATTGACGTTTCAATGTCAGCGGCTGGCCTTCATGATGCCTGAAAGTGAACCACATTTCGGTGAAGTTCTTGTGTGCAATATTGGTTTGTCCGATACATTCCTGCTTGAGCATGACATCAGAAATTTTGAGCTTTCCTATTATTATCTCCTGCCCTTCCTGATAGACCGTAACCGATTCAGTCACAAAGGGGACTACGGTCATGGTTTTCTCTTATCCGGCAGTCTTGGCAAAGCCGGTGCTGCAGTCTTGGCATCCGGAGCAGCTATGAGGGCTGGGCTTGGTCTTCTGACGGTCCATGTCCCGGGTATTATGTATTCGATCCTTCAGTCGGCTGTCCCGGAAGCGATGGTTCATTTGGATGTAAACCCTCACTACATTTCTGAATTTACCATTCCCGAAAAAATTGCTGCCCTTGGTATCGGGCCTGGACTTGGAAAAGATCCCCTGACAATCAAGGCGGTTGAGAAACTCCTTGACACAAAACTGAATGTGCCAATGGTTTGGGATGCTGATGCATTAAATATAATTGCCAGCAGAAAAGACTTGCTTGATAAATTACCTGCAGGTTCAATCATAACTCCTCACCCTGGAGAATTTGATAGATTGTTTGGAGAACAGGATGATCATTACAGCAGATTCGCTGCGGCCCAGCGGGAAGCGCAACAGCGTAAAATAAATATTGTCCTGAAGGGGGGTATTACGATCATCTGTCAATCAAACGGCGTCAGCTTTTTTAATACCCGTGGTAATCCGGGCATGGCGACAGGGGGAAGTGGTGATGTGTTGACAGGCGTTATCCTTGGACTACTGAGTCAGGGTTATTCATCCGACTATGCATCACTCCTTGGTGTTTATATACATGCGTCTGCAGGAGATCTTGCGGCAGAAGAGCAAGGATACGAGTCTTTGATAGCTTCAGATATTGTAGAATATCTTGGAGATGCATTTGAGGAACTACGTCATCGTGAACCTTCCATTGATGAAGCTGAAGAAAAAGATGTCTAAAGTTATTGTACTTACAGGTGCAGGTATCAGTGCTGAAAGTGGGATACGTACTTTCCGGGACGCAGGTGGATTGTGGGAAGGCTATAAAATTGAAGATGTAGCTACTCCCGAAGCATGGCATCGAAATCCAGAAATGGTGCTTGAATTCTATAACGAGCGCAGGAAACAGCTACTCGAGGTCAAGCCCAATGCAGGTCATCTTGCCCTCGTTGATTTGGAAAAAAAACATGAGGTGGTCATCATCACCCAAAATGTGGATGACTTGCATGAAAGAGCAGGCAGTAAAAACATAATCCATCTTCATGGCGAACTACTGAAAGCCAGAAGCTCAGTTGTTGATCATTTGGTCTATGAATGGAAAAAAGATATCCATGCCGGAGACTTTTGTGAAAAAGGTTATCAATTGCGTCCCCACATCGTTTGGTTTGGTGAAATGGTACCTATGCTGGAGAAAGCTATTGAGGAAATACGAGATGCAGCCATTGTGCTCGTCATCGGCAGCAGCATGCAAGTCTATCCAGCAGCCAGTCTGGTGGCCTATGCACCATTGGACGCTGACATCTATTACATTGACCCGAATCCTCAGCTCAACTATGAACTAAGCAGAAGGTCTGGTTTGCAGGTAATACCAAAGCCTGCTTCTATTGGGGTTGCAGAAGTGGTCAGTGAATTAGATAAAAAATGATTCAACTGTAGGGGTTCAAAATATTGAACCCTTATGGTAATGAATTCAATTTTGCCTGTAGGGGTTCAAAATATTGAACCCCTACAGGCAAAATTGATTATCGTTTAATTATTTCGGCATATCAATCTGTTTAAACAGGGGCCAATCCGAGGCTAACACGAATGCCTTATACGTAGTCCATTGACCAGAGAGGAATGAATTCACAGCACTGATATTCTTTTCAACTTCAACTTGTGATTGTGAGAACATCTGACGTGCATTAGCCCCAGGATCTCCCAATGAACTATTGAGATATCCACCCGTAGCTCCAAGATATCGGTTGAGATTATCTGATTCTCTCCGGATACCTTTCAAACCTTCCGGCTCCATAAAACCCTTTTCCAGTTCATCAAGGCTCTTTAAAAGTTCTTTAGTCTTCTCTTTTATTTTTGTCTGTGTGCTATCCGGTGCATTGATGGTCATTGATTCAATCATTTTGACATCCTTACGAACATCCTGAAGTGCACTGAAGGCAATCTGTGCACGATTAACTTGAGCATTGAATTCGACGATCATTTCATTGCGGGCTTTGAGATCAGCAGCTGTAATATTCAAACGTGGATCCAAACCGACTTTGACAGTGATGGAATCGCGTTCTTTATTGTACAAGCCTACCAACGTATACGTACCCGGTAACACATACTGGCCTGCAGGATCATCATCATCCTTGGATGGCTCATTCCGTGAAGGATATCTGACTCCCTTCTGACGCATATCCCAGCCTACCCTGTTCCATCCTTCCTTCAATTTTTGATTGATATAACGCAATGTATCTCTGTCGCTATTGAGCACATATAGCTTCAATAAATTTTTATCCTTCTTTGCTTCGACTTGCTTAGTCGAATCGCCTACAGGAGTATTTTTTTGAGTTTCATCAGCTTTAGCTTCCTGCTTCTTTTGCGGCTTTTCTTTTCCTGTGCCGGATGGACCCACTATTACAGTATCCTTTTTTACTTCAGATTTGACATAGGCCATGATGTTAGCTCCACCAAATCTATTCGATCCTATAAATTCGGCATCGGCTGTAAACCTGATTCCATCCACACTGCGATATTGTGCCTGTGTGGCATCCGGTGCAGGGAACATAACAAAAGGCTTATCAAGAATATTTCGGTTACGCGCGATTTCACGCAATGGCAGTATGTTATCCATCACCCACAAGGCTCTGCCAAATGTAGCTATCGCAAGACTATGATCAGTTGGGTGTATTTTCAAATCTATGGTCGGTACTCTTGGAAAATTCTTTGATGGAAATCTGGCCCAGGATTTCCCCTTATCGGTACTGACATACATACCATCATCTGCCCCCAGAAATAACAATTCAGGCACGACCGGATCCTGCGCTACACAATGAACAAATGAAGTAATCTGCTGATCATTGACTATTTTCTTCCAGGTCTGGCCATAATCGGTCGTGTGAAACAAGTATGCATTCCAATCCCCACGACGATAATGATTCATGACAACAAAAGCTTCGCCTGCCTGGTAGGTTGAAACTTCTATTTGAGGAATCCAAGCACCTGCTGGACTACCTGTGATCTTCGCTGTAAGATTTGTCCATGATTTTCCACCATCGCGGGTGAGCTGAAGGTAACCATCATCTGTTCCAACCCAAATCACATTTGGGTCAACCGGACTTGGTGCTATACATAAAATCGTGGTGTGGTTCTCCGCATTGGTTGCATCGATTGTCAATCCTCCGGATTGATGCTGCTTTTGTTTGGTCGTATCATTGGTAGTTAAATCAGGCGAAATAATTTCCCATGACTTGCCACAGTCCAGACTCTTGTGTACGAACTGACTCCCATAATAAATACCACAATCCTGACCTGGCATAGGTGCCAACGCTGCATTCCAGTTAAACCGTAAGAAAACACCATTCGGGTGAACAGGCCTGACAAATTGATTGAATCCAGTTTCACGATCATAATAAGTTAGATTACCCCCCTGGCTCATCGCCCACCCATATCGTGTATCAGATAATTTCGGTAGTACGTCAAAACCATCACCAAAGTATAATTCACGCCAATCCTGGTTACGAATTCCGCCTGCTTTAAGTGCAAATGCAGGACCCACCCATGAACCATTGTCCTGCATGCCACCATATAGATTGTATGGATACTCCTGATCAACATTCACGTGATAAAACTGACCGACAGGAATATTTGAACAGAAATACCAATTGCGACCACCATCTCGGGAAATATTTAAACCACCATCATTGCCATCAATGATAAAATCGGGGTTGTCCGGATGTATCCAGAATCCATGATGATCAGGATGAACTCCTTTGCCATAATCAAGTATGGTTTCAAAGGTGCGTCCTCCATCCTCGCTTTTTGAAACATAGGAATACA
>JANNSS010000143.1:0-14729 GCA_031402955.1 Saprospiraceae bacterium | reverse complement strand
ACATCAGGTGGTCGTGTGCTGGCGGTGACAAGCATGGGCAGTAACTTGACCAGAGCACTTGAGAAAAGTCTGATCAACGCTGAGACGATTCAGTTTGAAGGCAAATATTACAGACGTGACATTGGGAAGGATTTGATGAAGTGAGCAGTCTTCAGTCTTCAGTCTTCAGTCGGCAGTCTTCAGCAGTTGGCAGTTGGCAGTCTTCAGCTATCAGCTTCAAAGCTTCCAGCTTCCAGCGTATTTAAAATTACTCTCACGACTTACCCTCACGACATCCTCACAATTCACCACTCACCACTCACGACTCACCACTCACGACTCACGAATTACACTCACAAATTACACTCACAACTCACAATTCACAACTCACTGCAAGTGCCAGAGGTTTTCTAATAGAAAATAAATGAGCAAAGTGATCAATAGGATTGAGATCACATTCATGACAAAACCGGTCTTGATCATATCCAATATGCGGAGAAAACCTGATCCAAAGGCAATCGCATTTGGTGGAGTGCCTGCAGGCATCATAAATCCACAGGATGCGGCCATCGTTGCAGCGACCATCAGCATGAATGGATGAATACCAGATGCTACTGCAATGGGAGCTAGCACGGGTAGAATCATAGTGACCGTAGCGAGATTGGAAGTGAATTCGGTGAGGAAATTTACAATAGCCACCACAAGCAGGATCACCAGAAAAACACCGAGCACGGACAATCCTGTCATTTGTCCTCCTATCCATATTGCAAGACCGCTACTTTCAAATGCTTCTGCAAGGGCCATGCCTCCGCCAAACAGCAGGATGATTCCCCAGGGAAGTTTGATGGCATCGTCCCAAACCAATATACCTCCTTTCCTTTCGTTACCTGACGGCAGCAGAAAAAGAATGATCCCGGCAGCTATCGCAATGATCGTATCATCAATACCCGGTATTAATTTTTGTAAAACGAAAGATCTGCATATCCAGGCAATGGCTACTGTCACAAAGACCACCGTTACGCTCTTCTCTGACCATGTCATGTTGCCCAGACTTGCATGCCTAAGGTTCATTTCCTCATGACCTCCATGAAGCACTTCCTGCCCTAATGGAAAACCAATCTTCGTGAGATAAAACCAACATATAAAGAGTAGGACAACCGCTAATGGAAATCCGATTATAAACCACTGCAGAAAAGAAATCTCAGTTTGATACATATCTCTGATCACGCCTGCCAACACGAGATTAGGTGGTGTGCCAATAAGTGTGGCCACACCTCCGATAGAGGCAGCATATGCTATAGCAAGCATCAGCGCTTTATTAAATCGCGTAGTAGATTCATCTTCTCTACCCCCTGCCACCTTGATGATCGCTAATCCAATGGGCAACATCATCACCGCAGTCGCTGTATTGGAAATCCACATAGACAGGAATGCGGTTGAAATCATAAAGCCAAGTACGATCATGTGGAGTTTTACTCCCATGCTCCTGATGATATTGATCGCAATACGGTTATGCAATCCTGTTTTCTCAATGGCAATGGCTAAGAGAAATCCGCCAATGTAGAGGAACACCAATGGATGTCCATAGGCTGAGGTTGTATCTCCGATTGCTGAAACTTTAAGGAGCGGAAAGAGGATAATCGGTAGAAGCGAAGTCACTGGTAATGGAACAGATTCCGAGATCCACCAGACAGATATCCAGACCGTCACCGCCATGACGGCTACTGCTTCCTGACTCATCCCTGCCGGATGAACACCCAGCCAAAGAAAAAGAAATAATAAAGGTCCGGCCCAAAAACCGATTCTGCCCATCATAACAACCTTGTTTCCTTGGTTCTGCGATTGTTTATCTTCCAGTTCCGCCATATGCAGGCCTAATCTACTACAGTCAGGGACATCTGAGGTACACCGTACCCGAAACTTTATGCGTTACATTAGTTGCAGGACTGGTTTGTGGTACTGGTTGATTAACCCGATCTTTATTCTATGGAAAAGAAATTGTTTGCCTTTGCCTCGGTGCTCGTCAGCTTCTGCTGCCTGGTGATCTTTAGTTCCTTTAACGATAGAGAGACCACCAATCCTGACTCCACGGTTGTTTCACATGGTGTGCAGCAGCATATATCCAGTTTTGATTTGGACAGGCCATTCTCCTTTGCCGGGGAATCAATCCCCTCTGGCAATTTTGAAGCGTTGGAGCGCCTGGATCGTGAATTGATTATCAATACGTATCTGCACTCTGCTTTGCTATTGAATATTAAACTGGCCAATAGATATTTTTCAGTGATTGAACCTATCCTTGAACGGTATGGCATACCGGATGATTTCAAGTATCTGTGTGTGGCCGAAAGCAATCTTCGCATGGCTACATCACCCGCAGGAGCAAAGGGACTATGGCAGTTTATGGAACCTGCCGGCAAAGCCTATGGCCTCGAGATCAATACAGAAGTGGATGAACGATACCATGTAGAAAAATCTACCGAAGCCGCATGCAAATTTATCCTCCATCTCAAAAAGCGATTTGGCTCCTGGACCATGGCTGCGGCAGCGTATAATATGGGTGAAACCATCCTGAGCAAACGAATCACAGACCAAAGAGCAAACTCCTTCTATGATTTAAACCTCAACGAGGAAACTTCGAGATACATCTTCAGAATTATTTCCATCAAAGAAATCATGAACGACCCTGAGCAGTTTGGTTTCTTTGTGGATGACGATCATCTCTATCCTCCATTCAGTGATTACTATACCATCCATGTCGAGGCAGCGGTTCCGAGTCTAGCTGATCTTGCGGTAAAGCATGGCACGAGTTACAGGATGCTGAAGGTTTATAATCCATGGCTGATCGGATCATTGCTGACCAATAAGGGTGGCAAGCGATATGAAATCAGGATTCCGAAAAAGTAAAGCAGTCTTCAGTCGGCAGTTGGCAGTTCGAGCGCAGCGAAGATCCCGCCAAATGCACGGCATTTGCGGCGGGAAAGCAGTAGGCTGTATTCAGTAGGCTGTATTCGGTAAGCAGTGGGCTGTATTCAGTAAGTGTTCGAGCACCGCGAAAATTCTACCAGGGCGGAACTTCGCCTTAGCCTTAGCCTTAGCCTTTTCCACTTTTCACTTTTCACTCTTCACTCTTCACTCTTCACTTTTTTCCTGCCTCCTGTATCCTTACTAAACAAAAGGTTCCATCAGTTCGGGATGAGCGGCAATGGCTGCACCGATGATCCCTGCATCATTATAGGCAGTCGCATTGACCACAGGAGTGCGGAGATGATTGAAGTGGTGCGCAAATTCGTCAAACCTGAAACTGATACCACCTCCTAATACAATCAGTCGCGGAGACACCATCAGGATCATATAATCCAGGAACTCGGCCAACTCCTTTGCCCAGGTATCATAATCCAGGCTACGCTCTTTGCGTACCCGGTTACTGACCCAGTTTTCAGCTATGTCACCTTTGTACTGAATGTGGCCAAACTCCGTATTCGGTATGAGTATGCCATCATAAAATAATGCTGAACCTATTCCTGTTCCTAATGTGAGCAGGAGGACCGTTCCTTTGATGTGATTGATCCGTCCATACATTCGTTCAGCAACACCGGCTGCATCCGCATCATTGATCACGTAATACTTATGGCCTGAATAGCTATGCAACAACTCTTCCACGTTGATGCCGATCCAGGCCTTATCAATATTGGCAGCTGTTAGAGAGACACCATCTACGATAATAGCCGGGAATCCAACACCTATTTTATCTCCTTTCCAGTTGAGTTTTATAATCGCATCACGAATGGCCGCTGCTACGGCATCTGGTGTCGAAGGCTTAGGTGTATCAATCTTCACACGATCACCGATCATTACGCCTGTTTCCATATCAATCAATCCGAACTTAATGCCGGATCCACCGATGTCTATTCCGAGTGCTGGGGCCTTCACAGATATTAGCGGATTACCTTTACAGTCATCTTGATATCCTTCGTTGGCCTGTCACGTGCATCTTTGGGCGCCCTGGCGATCTGATCAAGGACATCAAAACCAGATACTACCTTGCCATACACTGAGTAGTCCTTGTCAAGGAATGGAGTGCCACCATGTTCAAGGTAAGCGGCGCGTTGCTCCTCTGAATATTTAAATCCTTTTCTTTTCTCCAGCCCATCGAGCATACCGGCATCCACCTCGGTCCCTTGCACGATATAAAACTGTGAGCCGGATGATTTACGCTCAGGATTGACACCATCACCGGTCCTGGCAGCTGCTATAGCACCCCTGATGTGAACCAGGCTGTCGACAAATTCACCAGGCACCTGGTATCCTGGACCTCCCGATCCAAGGGCTGCCCCTGCTGCAGCATTACGTGAGTTCGGATCACCACCCTGGATCATGAAGCCGTCAATGACCCTATGGAAGAGAAGTCCGTCATAAAATCCTTCTCCGGCAAGCTTGAGAAAATTATCCCGGTGTTGTGGAGTGGCATCATACAATTCCGCCATCATGACACCGAAATCAGTCGTGATTTCAATGAGGCATTTAGAAGGAGGATCGATCACTATGGATTGTGTCATGGTATTGGTTTTTTTCCCTTTGATTGCTTTGAGTGAAACATCATACTTTCCGGCATGGGTATACCGGTGAGTGGTCGTAGAATCTGTAGACTGCACACCATCTCCGAAATCCCAGACATACGTATCGGCACCTTCTGATGTATTATTAAAATCTACAGAGGCCGGTGCTTCTGCATGCTGGGCGCTCATCGTGAATCTCGCCAATGGATTCATGCAGGCGGTAAATCCTGCGAAAGAGAGTGTTAATAGAATTAAAGTTCGTTGATTCATTATTTTAGTTTTACGGTCATGCGGACATCTTTTACCGGACGGTCCATTTGATCTTTTTCAAGTTTACTGATTTTATCGGCAACCTCCATACCAGAGAGTACCTCTCCAAACACGGTGTATTCCATATCCAGGTTTGGATAACCCCCTTGGTCCAGGTAAAGTTGCTTCTGGACATCATTGTATTTTATTTTCTTGGAGAGTTCAACCGTCAATAAGTCCTGGGCCAAAACCTGTTTGCCTGTCACAATATAAAATTGGCTCCCCGAGGATTTTTTTAATGGATTGGGCGTTCTCGCGGCAGCCAGGGCCCCTCTGAGGTGAGGTGAACCGATTTCGGCATCTATTTCATAGCCGACCGTTCCGCCTCCAAGTCTGGTGCCTGCAGATGCGTTCTTAGAGTCGGGATCACCGCCCTGGACCATAAAACTTTCAATGACCCTGTGAAACAGGAGGTCATTGTAAAAACCTTCCTTCACAAGCTTCACAAAATTGTCCCTGTGTTTTGGTGTGCTGTTATAGAGCAGGACGGTTATATCCCCATATTCGGTAGAGATAACTGCCTGATATTCTTTCTCTTTGCATCCGGAAGCCAACAAGGCTGCGCCAACTAACCCGGTGATAAAGAGGGATTTAAGCTGCTGAAACATGATCAGTTATTTTCTGGATTGGACAGCAAAGGTGCAAAATATGCGATTACTTTTTGCTGTAGTAATTGCTCCTGGGCATGTAATCCTTTAATATCAACCGGCAACAAGGGTTTCCAGTGTGGCCAGCCATCCGCATCGATGCCTTCAAATTCGAAATATCCATCCTCAGACAGCAGGTGACAGATAGCGAGATGCATGAGATCCTGTTTTTCCTCTTTTGTAAACTTTTCCTGCTTTTTCCCAAGCTCCTGTATGCCTATCAGATACAATACAGCATTAAGGTCAGGAAGCTCTTTTCGACCAAACCGATCCTTCACCCAGTGACGAACCCTCAACCATTCAAATTCCTGTTGCCAGCCTTCCATAGCCGACAAAGATACATGTTGCTATTTAACGTCACCGAAAGTCCTCCTTGAAGGAACTGCTGTCAGCCCGTGAGATGGATGTCCTCAGGTTGATATTTGACGGACGTACCAACCAACAGATGTCTGAAGAATTGTTCATATCAATCAATACCCTCAAAACCCATCTTTCCAGGCTCTTTATAAAGCTCAATGCCGGATCAAGAACCGAGGCTATCGCCAGGGCACGGGACCTCATGTGACCAGCCCAAGTGGTGTACACGACAGATGCGGATGTCACTCAATCAATTTTATACCTTTGTGAGATACAATAAGCATATAGCAAATGAAATTTGGCGTCGTAGTATTTCCTGGTTCCAACTGTGATGACGATATGATCCACGTCCTGGGCACTGTCCTGGGCGCAGAGGTGCATAAATTATGGCACAAAGACACGTCCATGGAGGACTATACCTCTGAAGACTGTATAATTCTACCAGGGGGTTTTTCCTACGGTGATTACCTCAGGGCCGGAGCAATAGCGCGGTATTCTCCGATCATGCAATCTGTCATTTCCTTCGCCAACAACGGCGGAAAGGTATGGGGTATATGCAATGGTTTCCAGATCCTTTGCGAGTCCGGTTTGCTGCCTGGAGCCCTCGTCCGTAACAAGGACCAAAAGTTTATCTCAAAAAACATCCATCTCCGGGTGGAGACGACTGATTCCCTCATCACCAATAAATGTAGCGAAGGTCAGGTCCTAAAGATGCCAATTGCACACGCTGAAGGTAGATATATCACGGATACCCAAGGACTTGCAGCTCTTCAGGCCAATGACCAGATTCTTTTCAGGTATTGTAATCCTCATGGCGAACTGTTCAGTGACAACGGTGCTACGGATCATATCGCCGGGATCTGTAATAAGGACAGGAATGTTTTTGGCATGATGCCTCATCCGGAGCGGGCCTCCGAAGCCATTCTCGGAAATACTGACGGCCTGGTCCTCTTTCAATCTATGTATACCTCTGTACTTCAGTCTGTCTAACAGTGAATTAAACGTTAAATTTTGCCTGGATTCTGTTCAAAACACAGTCATTTCAGATGTAATTGACAAGGGCAGTTAAGGATTTATTAAACTCCCCCAACTGACCCCTTTATATCCTATTTTTGTGCCACCCAATCAAAACGATGTTGATTTCCCCTAAAAATTGAGGGGGTTTTTAACAGGGTTTCTATTAAATCGAAATGTGTATGCGTGCTCTACTCCTCCTCTTTATTGCTCTGGTATCGTTGACAGTTTCAGCCCAGATCTATAATCCGGTCAAATGGTCTATCGCCTTAACTCCTGCCGGGGATGGCAATTATAATTTCATCGCAAAGGCTACTATCGATGAAGGTTGGTGGGTGTATTCTCAATTTCTGGAGAATGAAGACGGCCCGATTGCCACGACTGTCAATTTTGATGCCGGGGCACACTATAAACTAGAGGGTAAAAGCAAGGAATCTGAAAACGCCAAGAAGATCTTTGACAAGGTGTTTGAAATGGAAGTCGTTAAGTTCCAGAAGTACTACACGATTCAGCAAAAAATAAAAGTCACCGACCCATCGAAACCAATTATAGGCTATGTCAATTTTATGACCTGTAATGATGAGCGCTGCCTGCCTCCAACAGATGCCGAATTCGAACTCTTAGCGACAGGCGGCTCCACTGGTGATGCGAGCAAAAAAGACTCAGATAAAAAAACAACTGTATCCACCCCTAAGGCATCCGAAAATGTGAAGACCGGAAGTTTTGCCACTGCTGAAAAAAAAAAGATAACAGAGAAGGCCTCCGTTGATGTAGCCCAGTCTCATCCTTCGACATTTTTCAATACCAATAATGAGCAGACTCCGACAGTAACACAACCATCCGGGGTCCTGAATCCAGTAAAGTGGACTTTTCGCTCAGAAAAAACTACTGATGATACCTACGTCCTCACGGCCGAAGCCAAAATCGATGAGGGGTGGAATATATATGGTCAGGGTGTTTTCAAAGAAGGCGGACCCGTTCCTACTTCTTTCGTGATCACGCCTGGTGAGAATGTATCTGTCGAAGGACCGATTGGAGAACAAAGCAGCGGCCGGACAGAAGGCCTGGACAAGTACTTTGATAGACAGGTAGTCAAATTCAAGCACGATCTTAAACTCACCCAATCTGTAAAAACGAAAGGTGCTACCACCGTAACCGGATCCCTTGAATTTATGGCTTGCGATCATTCACGTTGTCTCGCACCGGAGTTTATTGAATTTACGATTGAACTTGCTTCAGGAAAACAGATCATAGAAGACACCGACTTATCGGGTCCAAAAGCTGACGACAAAGGATATATAGACCATCGCATTACCTCCCTGAAGACTACCTATGCCGCACCTTTAAGCAATTGCGGAGAGAAACCGAAAGAAGAAAATGGGAATTTACTTTGGATGTTCATCTTCGGTATGCTCAATGGATTTATAGCGCTCCTGACTCCGTGTGTATTTCCGATGATCCCATTGACAGTGAGTTTTTTTACAAAAGATACGAAGCGTAAGGGATGGGAAAACGGCCTTTGGTATGGATTATCGATCATAGCGATTTATGTTGTGCTCGGGCTGATCATCACGATATTGTTTGGGGCGGGGTCTTTAAATGAGCTATCCACCAATCCAATCGCCAATACGATTTTCTTCCTGATCTTCATTCTCTTTGCATTCTCCTTCTTTGGCTTTTATGAAATTACACTTCCGAGTAGTTGGAGCAACAAGAGTGATGCGATGGCAGATAAGGGTGGGATGATAGGCATCTTTTTCATGGCTGCCACATTGGCCATCGTTTCCTTTTCCTGTACAGGACCATTGATAGGTACTGCACTCGTTGAAGCTTCTTCCGAGGGATTCCTGGGACCGTTGATAGTGATGGGTGGATTTTCTCTGGCCCTGGCCATTCCATTCAGTTTATTTGCCGCCTTTCCTTCATGGCTCAACTCACTGCCCAAATCCGGAGGATGGATGAATAGTGTCAAGGTCATCCTGGGATTTGCAGAGTTGGCACTGGCTTTAAAATTCCTTTCCATCGCAGATATGACAGCGCATTGGGGTTTCCTCAGGTATGAATTGTTTATGGGACTTTGGGTCATCATTGCTTTAGCAATGGCAGCCTATATGTTCGGTTGGATCAGGTTTCCACATGACAGTCCCAACCGAAGGGTGATGCCGATACCTGTCTTGTTAGGACTTTCATTTGCAGGACTTGGGATATATCTCGCGACCGGACTTTTAGGAAGTGAAAAAACAGGTACCTACAATTCTTTAAACCTGATGAGTGGATTGGCACCTCCAGCACATTACAATTTCTTCAAACCCCTCGGTGCAGTAGATCAGGAAATCAACGGTCAATATGTTTCACTTTCCAAATGCGCCAACAATTTTAATTGCTTCCATGACTACTATGAAGGGCTGGCATACGCAAGGGAAAAGAACAAACCAATCCTGTTGGATTTCACAGGGTACGGATGTGTCAACTGCCGTAAAACCGAAGAACATATCTGGTCAAAAGAAATGATCCGGCAAAAAATCAGTGAGGACTTTGTACTGGTCTCCCTCTATGTGGATGATAAACTCGCCATGGATACAATTTTAAAATCCATTGTGACCGATCAGAAAATAAGGACCGTGGGGCAAAAATGGACTGATTTCCAGATCGCCAATTTCGATCAGAATTCGCAGCCCCTGTATGTGATCTTAAGCCCTGATGAAAAAGTACTGACCACTCCCCGGGGCTATGATCCGGATGTGAAAGGCTATCAGGCTTTCCTGGAGTGTGGCTTGAACACTTTTAAAGACATCAGCAGCCCTTCCATTGGAGATGCTAAATAAACCTCCCCGAAAACGGTGATATAAAAAATGTCCTGCTGAATATGATATCAGCAGGACATTTTTTTTTGCTACTTATTTTCACTTTTAACTTTCGATCGAGTAGTATCGGATCATTGACTGTATATCCCGGTCGGTTTTTCCTTTAGGTGCCATCTTGAAGAATATCTTATGGGAATCAAAATCCTCAGGGAGGATCTCATCAAGACATTCGATGGCTTCCTTTTTCTGACCCAGGCGGTACAGGCATGCGGCTTTGCAATACGAAAGTCTCGCACCTACGGTATGTTCATCAGCCTCTTCCAGGACATCCAGTGCTTTTTCAAATTTATTCCGACGCATCAGGAATTTGACGTGGGCCAACCAGTATGTTTCTTCCTCGGGTCCGGTTTCGGTGGATTTATTATAATAGAAATCTGCCTTGCCAAATTGCTTTGTCTTCTCATAGCAATACGCCAGCTCAGCATAGTATTCTTCACGCCGGTCATCCAGCCGGATTGCTTTGATCAAGGAGCTGATCGCGTTTGAATAATTGCCTTCGCGGGCATAACAAATACCCAGGAGGTAATAGACATCATCTATATACTGATCCATTTTAAGTGCTTCGATGAGACACTCTTTAGCCAGTGCATATTTTCTCAGCTTGAGCATACATTCAGCTGCAGGCACCAGATATTCCTGCTGATGGCCAAAGCGCTGAAGTAATTCCTGGTAAATGCCCAGGGCTTTCTTGTAATCCTTGATCTGGCAACATAGTTCAGCACAATCGAGATATCCGTTCTTAAATTCAGGATTCACGATATAGCTGTACTCCAGTGAACGGATAGCATTCTTGTAGTCACCTTCACAACTGTATGCGTGGCCCAGGTTAAACCATGCCAGGTAATTGTAGGCATCCTGGTCGAGGATATCGTTGTGAAAGTCTATACTCTCCTGATATAATCTTGACCATTCTACGCAGAGCCATATGTGTTCAAGTGCTTCTTCGTTCTTCGGATCGATCGTGAGGACATCCCGGAGCTTGTTGTACATGAGACTGTATTCACGCATGCACTCATAGATGTAGGCTTCAGCGAGATAGAGATCCACACATGAATTGAGGGTCATCTGATCGCTGCAGTTGTTCACCATGGTAAACGCTTTCTCATAGTCGCCAAGCTGTGCAGTGACTTTGATTTTCATCAATTGCAACTCAGGGTGACGGGGATAAAGGTTGAGGGCAATGTCGAGCGTTTCGTTGGCTTCTTTAAAATCCTCTTCCTGCATCAACAACCTATTCTTGATCACATAGAAATCTGCATGGTGACTTGAAAACTGTAAAGCATAATCGAGTGCTTCCATGGCTTTCTCCGTGAGAGATTCAGAGATATAGTATTGGATGAGATTGAGAAAGTCTTTGTCGTCCCAATGGGAGGGGTTCCCGTGAAGTATCATGTTTTCAAAAACAGATACGAAATCGGGAAGAGACAGGTTGGGTTTTGTTCTGTACTCCATTCAATTGAATGTATGGGATTAAAAAAATATCGTTGGTAAATATAACCAAAACGGTTCCAAACATACGATATCCAAACACAATTGTATCCTTTCACCCACAGGATACATGCACACCAACTGCATCTGTAATAATCACATTCATAGAGGCTTATAGAAAGACTAAATCATACACCATTTTTGCTTTATAGATAAAGCGCTCACATCCATATCACTATGTATTTATGTTGGGATATATGACTGGCAAAAAAACTTGTATTTTTTTTCAACAAGGCCTGGGGATCTGCTGCTTTATCAACAAAATCAGCCTTTCCAGTCACATAGTCACAAAAAAAATATAGGATGCTTCCATCAGGAAACCATCCCATATTTTCAATTTTCATCCACTGACTATGCAGCTATACGATATGAAGTTGATGGTATCAGGGCTTCCGGTGCTCCTGAACTTTGCGTAGCAGTTCACGATTAAATTCGTTTTCCGCTCTTTGCAGCATTAAGACTTTTTTAGCGGGTATCGCAGTCCTTAGTCGTGTGAGTAGAGAGCGCTTCAATTCAAGTTTACGCTGCTCTTGCTGAAGGTGTTGTTCGATGATCACCCCCGCTTCTTCTTCAGTGATTGTTTCAAGATCTGGTCGGTCGAAGTCCTCACGCATCACTTTCAATGCATCCCTGTATTCATTATAGATAGGCCAGAACCTCGCTGCTTCTTCAGGGGTCAATCGCAACTGCTGCGTGATAAAAGCGACGCGCTGAGATTCGATTCGTTCACGCACCTCCTTTGACATATACCCGGGCTGTGCATTGATCGTGAGTGAAGTCAAAAGGAGAAATAAGGATGTTAAACATATACTGATTTTCATAGTATCATTAGATTTACTTTATTTAAAATATCGATTCTAATTCTTCTCCGTCCAGTTCTTCCATGAGGTATTGCTCAATGGATGATGGATCGGGTACAATTGTTTCATTTACTTCAGACCATTGTTCCGATTGCAGGATCAATGGAGCGAAATCGTCTATGTTTTCCAGGATATACTGATAGGCATCACCCGCACTGATGTTATCGGTTTGGGAAGAAGTTGAGGTCTGATTTGTCCATAAGGCGATTCCAAGACAAACCCCTGAGACTATTGCTGCTGCAGACATCATCCTTCTAACCATCATAGGCCTGCTAAACGGATTGACATTCTCCTTTTCCAGGAGCCAACGATTCATGATCCGATCCGGAAATGTGTCAAAATATCCTTCTGGCACTATGGTGGATCTTTTGACTGAAAACCCAAAGGGGCTATCCTTCAATTCATCTTGTAATTCTTCTTCTGTTTCCATGTCGTTCAGACTATTTGCTTTGCTTTCAATTCTTCTTCAATTTTCTTCACCGCGTGATGAAATGATGCTTTCAGTGCGCCTTCTGTCAGGCTCAGCAATGCGGCCATTTCTTTGTAGGATAATTCGTCGTAATACCTCATCCGGAAAACCATTTGCTGCCTTTCGGGAAGCGTACATATGATTGTTTCAAGTGTTTCAGTCAGTTCATCGGTATTGATGTAAGCATCTGCTTGTCTTGAATTGTTCACTTTTAGTTCTTCAACTCTATGTCTTTTGCTTCGGTTGAGATGGTTGATCACCTCATTGGTTGCGATTCTGTACAGCCAGGTATAGAGTTCAGAGCGGTTTTCAAAACCGCTCAGGTGTCTGAAGACTTTGATAAACGTATTCTGGAGAATGTCATCAGCATCTTCATGTGATGGCACTTGTCTCCGGATGACATGGTACAGGCGTTGCTGATACGTGATGACGAGTTGCCTGAACCCTTCATTGCGGGTATCGGGTTGGGTCGCCAGTGCCAAGATTGCTTCGTCTGTCATTTATGGATTCAAACACTGATTTGGACTAAGGAAGATAGAAAAGGTTTAACGCCGGAGCCCGGGTATTTCGGCGAAATATATTTCGTAGAAATACGAATTGATGCCCCATGATCTATCTTTAACCAATGAAATTTCTTTCAAGGCTCTTCCTAAAGCTTCTCGGCTGGAAAATCATCGTGGAAATTCCCGATGATCTGAAAAAATACGTAGTGGCCGTTGCGCCCCATACCAGCTGGAAAGATTTCCCGCTTGGTCTCTTTGTACGATCAGCCATGGACCGTCATATTTTTTATCTGGGTAAAAAAGAACTTTTTGACAGTCCGTTTGGCTTTTTCTTCTGGTGGACGGGAGGCAGACCCGTTGACCGCAAGCACAATACTGGCCTGGTGGAGCAGGTTGCTAAATTATTTGCCGGAAGTGAAGAATTTGCCATTGCCCTCGCCCCGGAAGGTACCCGTAAACAGGTCAGTGACCTAAAAACAGGTTTTTATTACATGGCCAGAAAAGCAGGAGTACCTATTATACCCTGTCTTTTTGATTACGAACACAAAACTGTCCATTTTCTCAAACCCTTCTACCCGACTTCGGATACAGAAAAAGACATGGACACTTTATGGGATTTTTATAAAGGTGTAAAAGGAGCTAAACCTGAATACAGCATTCAAGGTGATCGAATACAAAGTGAAAAGTGAAAAATGAAAAATGAAAAGGCTGAGGCTAAGGAAATGGTTTTTGCAATTAAAAGGCGAAAAAGGTTGAAGGGGCGAAAAGGGCTAAAAAGCATGCACTACCATTTCTAAAAAAAGATCGATGATTACAAATCATCGATCCAAGTGCCGTAGGCACGACCGATTTTGTAAAGTGGGGTTTTAACCCCACTAAAAAAGGCGAAGGCTGAGGCGAAGGCGAAACATCCTACGCCCTGAAGGGGTGTGACAGTAGGAAGGGGGTTCTTTTGAGGTGAAGAGTGAAAAATGAAAAACTAATTGCTAGATATTCAGAGCCCTGAGTCTTTCATTAAAATCCTTCTGCTCCACAGGGATACATACCTTATCAAACAGCTCCTGCAGCTCAGCGCTATGCGCAGTACTTTTTCCAAGGCGTATATCAACGTGTATAAACTGCGCCCAGAGTAATGACTTTAGCTTTCGATCTGAATCCAGCATCCGTATCTCTACCTGGATGAATTTGGGCCTTGATTCCATCAATTGACTTTCCATGGTGACTTCTTCCATCAATAATGCGGGCCTTAGATAAGCAATCTGATTCTGCGTGACCACCCAACCCAGCCCTGTCGTGCGGCTATAATCATAGATATTGAAGTCATAGGCCTTCCAAACCATATCCTCCCGCGCATTCATAAAGTAATCCAGGTACCGCCCATTGTTAAGATGGGAATACGGATCGCAATCCTGGAATCGGATGATTGCTTTACTGGTGAGTACCTCAGGTACAACGTTGATGATATTGATCATAGAACAAGAATATTCACATATATGCTTATAGGGTTATTGGCTTATTGGCTTATGCAAACTGTAAGGTAAATAAAGATATCTATCTATGTTGGCGGCAGAACAGTACGACCTTCACTGCGGTGCTCTTGCATGACAACCGGTAGGATTTCTTTCGTCACGGGCGTATTGCATCCGCCCCTACGAAAGAAATCCAATAGTCGGGGGCGGATGC
>JANNSS010000142.1:0-6865 GCA_031402955.1 Saprospiraceae bacterium | reverse complement strand
CTTCCCTCCAGTCAAACCAGGACCAGATGATGGCACTTATCCTTCAACTACAATCCGCTGTCAGCGATTCTAAATTCGGAATGAATCCTGCACCCGTAGCATCAACTGGAACCATTAAGCCAGAATAGTTCTGCCCTTAAGGATCAAATAGGATTGGAAATCCGAAGAGTACTCAGGCATTGGCCATATTTACATTTCAAACTATGCTATATCTTTAACCAATGCGGCAAACGGTCCTTCTATATTTCCTGGTTCTAGGGTTTCTACAGTTGCTTCAGGCACAGACAGGAAATAAGCGGTTTATTAATTTTTCCGCTAAAGATGGAATGCCCGAAAAAACGGTGTACAGTTTTGCACAGGATAAGCTTGGGTTTATATGGATAGGAACGGCCAACGGATTATATAGGTATGACGGAGCTCGTTTTCGCAAATACCAAAGCGAAGCCGATAATGCAGACCACCAGATAGCTAATCTTCTTCAGACAGTTTATTATGACGCTACGCATCATCAACTTATCCTCGGCAGCAACAATGCGCTGCAATGGTTCGATCTGTCGACCTATACCTTTAAGGCAGCTGACTATACTGATCCCGAAGTCATAAAACTGTTGCGCGCCGAAATCAATAATTTTTTCATTGATTCGAAAGGCAATTGCTGGATAGGCACTATTGGAGGTTCACTCTTCAAGTATGATATGCCAAGTGGTAAAGTGATTGATTATTATGACGATATCATCACCGTTGACAAAGGTGTATCCAAGCCTGTATGGCGTATTTTTGAGACAACGGATGGAATGTTGTGGGCTGTGGCTGGTCAGCACCTGGTCAAGATAGATCCGATAACGCAGGGTATTAAGGTCATAGGATGTGAAAACCGATATTGGTTTTCAGATGGGTATTACGATCCGGATAGAAATGTTATCTGGTTAAGTGCCGGCTTTGAAGGTTTAGTCCGATATGATCTTTCAACGGGACAATTTACCGGCACAAGATTTCCCTATGCTGTCAATGGTTATCTATACAACCATAAAGTCACCAAAATTCTTCCTCGATACAAGGATCAGGTATGGGCTGTAGCCGGTAACCTGGCATACATTGACCTCACCATGAATCAAATGATATTTGTCCCGCAAAGTGGAAATGAATTTGATAACCGCGTCAATAATCTGACTAATTTATTTTCTGATACCCAGCAAAATTTATGGTTTGGATCTTTCAACAATGGTTTCGGGATGCATCCCTGGCAGAACGAACAAGTACTATCTGTTCCTGCCATAAATGCAGGTAAGGGAAGTCTTGAAAGCCTGCAACTTACTTGTATGGACAGTTCTTCAAGTTTTTTACTTGCCGGCAATCCGATGCAGGGGTTTATGTATTATAACAGCATCGATCATTCTACCAGCTATCTTTCAAGTTCCGTAAGCAAATTGTCGCCTAACTCCACTTCCGTCCATACCACTACATCAGGAGAGACCTACGTAGCTGACCTCAACGAGTTATACCGGGTTCATTTGACAGATCGACATCTTGAACCACTTCACATTAAAGACCAATTTGGTACATCACTTTCAGGAAATCAGGATCTCATGAGTGACAAGGATGGACACCTGTTTCTTTCAGCAGCCTGGAAAGGAATTTATAAAGTGGATTTGAAAACGATGGCAGCCATTTATTATTCCTATTCGACGATTGACCCGGAGATAGACAGCACCTCCGGCGCCAATTATATATTTCCTGATTTCTCGGACAAGGATGGTAACACCTGGGTTGTCGGTTCAAATGGCGTGTATAGAATGAAAAGGGGTGAAACCACATTTGAAAAATTCGGTTCCGGCAAAGCTGAAAATACACAGGCTTCGATCTCAAAAGCATTTGGTATCACGCAGGATATGGAAGGGCAGTATTGGATAGCGACAGTCTCTTCGGGGATTTTTCAACTCATCATTGATTCTTCATCGACGAGGCTTTTGAATTATACAAAATTGAATTCTGCATTACCAAGTGATTATTGCACGGATATAGGTATTGACCAGCAAGGGGATTTGTGGATTGGCACTTCGGATGGCATTGTACGATTTGATCCAGCCACAAAAATGGTGAAGTCGATATTGGGCAAGCAACATGGCTTTAAGCAGGATGATGCAGCTTATGGCATGTCCATTTTTCCAAATCAAAAATTGGTGATCAATGGGTTTGGAAATATTGATATCCTGGATTTGAAGACATATCGCTACAATACATACGCCCCACCTCCCGTGCTGACCGGCTTGTTTGTCGTGGACAAGCAAATCAATCCCGTGCCTATCACATCAGACACGTCCATCGTGCTGGCGTATGAAGAAAATTATCTCAGATTTGAATTTGCCAGTCTTAATCTTACGAACAGCAATCAAAATACGTATGGATATCGGATGGATGGCGTTGATCCCGAGTGGAAAACCATTACAACCAATATGCCTGTCACCTACGCCGGGCTGAATAGTGGCCGGTATATCTTCCGCATTCGGGCTGCTAATAATGATGGCCTCTGGAATGAAAAAGTATTAAGTGTCAATATTCGGATACATCCACCTTTCTGGCGAAGCTGGTGGTTTCTGACGGCATTGGGTGCAGGGATTGGGGGCGTCCTGATAAGTTTATATCAGTATAGGGTTAGACAAGTTCGTAAGGAAGAAGAAATGAAAGCTTCGTATTCCTTGCATATCGCGGAGCTCGAAATGAAGGCCCTTCGTGCACAAATGAATCCGCATTTTATTTTTAATTGCCTGAATAGTATTCAGAAATATATCCTTAAGAATGATACCTATGCGGCCTCCAAATACCTTACAAAGTTCTCCCGACTGATCCGGCTCATCCTTGACCAATCTAATCAAAATACGGTACTCCTGAGCAGTGAACTTGAGATGCTGCGGCTGTATATCGAAATGGAGAGTCTTCGTTTTGATGATCAGTTTGATTATCAAATCATTGTTGATGAAGCTATTCAGGTGGATGCAATCGAGATTCCCGCCATGTTGATTCAGCCCTATATTGAAAATGCGATATGGCATGGGCTGCTTCATAAATCAAGCCGGGGTGAACTTATGGTGCAGGTGCGTCGCGGGGCCGAACAGGCAATTAATGTGATGATCGAGGACAATGGCATTGGAAGAGTCAAAGCATCGGAGCTAAGAAGTAAGCAGGTCCTCAAGAAAAAGAGTTATGGCATGCAGCTTACGGAAGATAGAATTGCCGTCATTAATAAATTGCAGGAAATCAATGCGAAGGCTACGATTGAAGATCTTTATCATAGCGATGGAGAAGCATCCGGAACCCGCGTAACGATCGTGATCCCTTACAAAAGCATTTCAAATACGGACTTATCATGATTCGAGCCATTATCATTGATGATGAACGCAATGCGTTAGATGTTCTGGATATGCAATTGGCGCAATTCTGTACTGACGTAAGCGTATTGGATAAATGCGACAGCGGAATGAAAGGAATTGAGGCCATACGTAAACACCATCCGGACCTGGTTTTCCTGGATATTGAGATGCCGCATAAAAACGGGTTTGATGTATTGACAGAAACGAAAGACATCGCTTATGATGTCATCTTTACTACAGCATACGATCAGTTTGCCGTCAAGGCCTTCAAATACTCTGCCATGGATTACCTTTTGAAGCCCATTGATATCGGGGAGCTACAGGAAGCAGTGCAAAGGGCAAAGGATAAAGCGAATAAGGGGGAAGGTCTGGAAAGTAAAATCAGTTTATTGATGGAGCAATTCAAGCCTGCGGTATCATCGCGGATCGTGCTTCCTATTGGTGATGCCTTGCATGTCCTGGAGCCGGATGATATCCTGCATTGTGAAGGAGATAGTAATTATACACGGATCCATCTTCACAATGGAAAAGTGATTACGGCTGCCAAAACATTAAAAGATGTTGAGTCTACCCTTGAGGGACTTGGTTTTTATAGGATCCATCAATCTCATCTCGTCAATCTAAAATATATCCAGCGTGTGATACGGGGAGAAGGAGGATATGTGGTTATGAAAGACGGAACCCAATTAAACATTAGCAGGCAAAAAAAGGAATCTTTTTTGGAGATATTCCGAAGGATATAAATATGGGTTGATTGCCTGAAGCCACCTCCAATTTTCTCCTCTGCATCATTATCGCCATCGCCATGTTTTTAGTAGTCCCTGTATTATCCTGGCTGGGATAGGATACTTGTGACAGATTCAAGAAAACAGCGGACAAGTCGTTATTATTTTAGTGGGTGATTCTCCCGGAAACTATTATTCATATGATGGAACAGGTTTTCTTGGATTGATCGATTCTATTCAGGTTCGCACGGATGATGCAATTTATATCACGGTCGAAAAATTTGGAGGCATCGGTGAGATGGTTTCCGGCAGATTTCAAGGTAAAGTCAAATCATCTGAGTATGAATATGTGCCTGAATATTTGATGACGGGTTCGTTTAGTGTGAGGAGGGAGTAGTAAATGTCATTACCTGACGTTAGAAACGTCTGAAATGTAATTACCCGTAGTAAGTTTTTTTTGATTTGACATACGCAGACGCAGGTACAACCTACGCCCAACATTTATTTTATAATTCCCTGACGTTGAGGCCTTCGTTGAAATAGCACCTGGGCGACATAATCATGCAGTATCCAGCTGTTAGGATATAAATTTCGGGTAGAATTATTACTTTCAATCCCGTAATGGATATAGCCCATCGTGGGTTGATCCCTATATTGCATTTAAATTAAGCCTTTGGCCTCATGAATTCCAGACTCTTAGCATTCCTGCTTTTAACAGCAACCCTTCTCAAATGTGGTGACGCAGACCCCATTGCCCCGACCAGGGAAACCAATCCAATTAATTCATCAATCCTGATCACTGTCCTGGATCCCGCCGGTGATCCTGTGAAGGATGCGGTGGTGCTTATTGGTAACCTGTCCGGTCAGACGGATGATAATGGATTGTATTTTTTCAACAATGCTGATATCACGGACCGGGCTCATGTAAAAATTGAAAAGCCTGGTTACTTCAATGGCTCACGTACGCTGTATGCTAGCGAAGGAATGATTCAATATGCCACAGTCACCTTATTAAACCTTGATGAAGTTGGCACCTTTCCAGTCGCCTCCGGTGGTCTGATGAATGTTGATTCGAAATCATCACTTCGTTTTCCCCAGGATGCTGTCGTCAAGAGTGATGGCACTCCTTATTCTGGTATGGTGCATGTGAAAGCGTATACGATCCATGCTGACGATCCTGATCTATCTACGAAGATGCCCGGTATCCTCGAAGGACGTAATCTGTCCGGTGAATGGGGTATGCTTTCAAGTTATGGAATGATGGCCGTAGAGTTACAATCGCCATCCGGTGAAGAACTCAAAGTGAAGGATGGAAAGAAAGTGCAAATGGAGATAGAGGTGCCAACCGCCATGCGCAGTGATGCTCCAGGAACCATTCCATTGTGGTATTTTGATGAAGTGGAAGGTGAATGGCAACAAGAAGGCAGCGCCGTATTTAATGGCACCGCTTATGAGGCAGAAGTAGGCCATTTTTCTATCTGGAATTGCGATGACTGGAACGAATCAGTCAACTGGCGAGGACAGTTTGTGGATGAAGGCGGTGAGCCGTTAGCCAATATGACCATCTGCATGACCATCGTCAATACGCAAGCGACGAGATGTGATAATACAGATGACGCTGGAATTGTGACAGGCTTTTTGCCATCTAGTGAAATGGTAGAGGTAAAAATGGTGGGAGAATGCGGGAATGCCTTTTTTACACAGCAGATAGGTCCATTTACGGCCGATGCAGATTATGGTCCCGTAACAGTTGCTTTTCCGGCGCAGTCCATCTCTGTATTGACAGGGCTGACCGTGGATTGTGAGGATCAACCCGTGTCGGACGGATATGCGATCGTCAGTGTGGGCACAAAGCATTATGTAGCAGCCATCAACCCAGTGGATGGCTCATTTGCCCAGAAATTTCTCCATTGTGATCTGGCCACTGCCGCTGTCGTGGTCGTGGACGAAAAGGCACAAAAACGGAGTCAGCCAGTATATTTCGCTTATTTTCCAGAGATTAATACGGGTACGATCAAGGTGTGTGATGAACTTGAAGAATATCTCACCATCACTTTTGAAGGATTTACGGAGCAATATTTCTTTGCCTTCCCTTCCGTGTCAATTCTTGCTCAGGAGACATATATTTTTGTCGATGAGCTATTGCAGGGTGATGCAAGTTTTGGATTTGTTTTTTCATGCACTACGCCTGGGCTATGCGCTGGTTCCTCCGGAGGTGGCAGATTCTACTTACCCAATGGTGAATTTGTCTACGTGCTGGATATGCACGTCACTGTCATTGAGTATGGACCCGTCGGTGGAGATATCAAGGGGACGTTCAGCGGTCAGGTGAATGGTGGAGGTAATGGACAAGGCGGAACTGGGTATACGGACTTTACAGGGACTTTTTCGGTGATCAGGGGAGAATAGAGATATGCTCTTCGATCCCTTTCAGATCAAAAATCTTCACTTCAAAAATCGTATCCTACGCTCTTCTATTGGCGGACGTACCTCCTTTTATGATGGTACAGTCACATCGGCCTTCAAGAATTTTGAGAAGCGGTTTGCGGAGCATGATGTTGCAGGCATTATATCCGCGACGATCAGTGTCAATCATCACCGCACCTCACCGATGGAGTATCCGAGACTCAGTGATGACCGGTATATCAAGCCCCTGGCCGAGGCTGTGAAAGCAGTTCAGCAATTTGATTGCAGGTATATCATTCAAATAGGGGATACAGGTGGTGCTACCCATACAAGTATGTTGCCGCAAGCGAGTGATGCTAAATCATC
>JANNSS010000141.1:0-11792 GCA_031402955.1 Saprospiraceae bacterium | reverse complement strand
GGACGGCATGCCCAGCATCGTTGGCGAGATGCAGGCTTCTTCACCCTACATAGAGTTAGCCAGAGAATACCTTGGACTTTGTCTTTGCCTGGCTGTATTGATCTTCCAGTATGTGCGGTTTGCAAAACTGCGCAGACAAGATGCTCCATTTGTGGAGTGAGCTACCCTACCCCCTGTTAGACTGCCGTTGCAGGAGTTTGCTCCTGCAACCATGTGGATTCCGAATTGGATTCCACATGGGATTTTTCTTAGGTATTCATGTGGTCGCAGGAGCAAATAGTTCGACTCCGTTCACCACGACGCTCCTGCAACGGCTCTCCGTTTGTGGAGTATATTATGCTGCCGGAAAAAAATGCGACAGCACCCACTCGTACTTCTCCAGATTCCATCGCCAGTCAGCACCATCCCATGGACCTCCAATAGAGGTATACAAATAGGATAACCGCACACTGAAGATCATCAGTACGATGACAAGTGAAAAGAAGACAACGCGTGGTATGGCATGCCAGCGAGTGGATACATGTTGATATAATCCAGCGAGTGGAAAAGCAAGTAATGCGTAAAACTCTACATAACACCGGTGACCGAAAGCACCACCAAACCACCATGCCCACCAACTGGCAAAGAGATACGTGGCAATCGAAAAAACAAGTAATACAACAGGAGCCTGAAAGGATTTTTTGACCACACCAAGTACAATACCTGCCATCATCAATAGTACCAATGGTGAGTACAGAAACAATCCGTTTTGCACATCAAAAAGTACAGCAGCTATCTTAGGCTCATTCCAGTATTTAAATCCTTCTTCTGTATAACTATAGTAAAACCAGTGTCCGGTCATTTCTTTCCAATACATCAATTGCGGAAGAAAGAAAAGGAAAGCTCCGGGAATCATCCACAGGAAGGATCCTAAGTGTTGAATCAGGAATTGTATTCTCTCTTTTAATGCTTTATAAGTATAGACATCATAGAGCGGTATGAGTAGCGCAACAATAATATTGGTCGGTCGAATCAGGATGATCCAACCCAACACAGCTCCGAGAAGGAAACTATTCAGTCGTCCCGGTTTTTTCAGATACCCGGGAATCATATAAAGTAAGAGGGAGAAGAGAAAAAAATTATAGACATGAGCTATATTCATTTCTCTCGTGGCGTAGTAATAAAGGTTAGTCCCAAAAAACACAGATACGATCACCCAAAAGGTAACACCCGGTGAGACCAGCTTGAGTAAAGATTTGCGGAGGAAGAATAATCCCAGGAAGGCAGCAAGCAATCCGCTTAATGCAACAATATTGCAATAGAGTGGATTGAAATAATCAGATCTGGTATACCCAAGAGGTGGACTGAGATAGTAGGCCAACATGAAGAAAGGAAATTCAAAGATGGCTATGCCGCAGGTATACTTATTGACATACTCGCCCTTGTCATTGTAATATGGCCATACGCTACCAGGCGGAAGCTTGTGAACATCCTTGATAATAATTAGCGCCGGTAAATATTGATAATAACCTTCTGAATCTGACCATAGATTTGACCTCGGTCCCGGATTGATTCTGGCGACCATCACCGGGATCATCAGAAGGAAAAGAATAAACAAATAGTGTCGCCCTACCAGCTTGCCAACCCACAGGCTTGCCAGTCGACTGGCTTGCCAAAGGAAATAAGTAGCATATTCAAAAAAAGTTCCGCGATGAAGCATAAAAGTACAGTTTTGATACAGATTGTACAGTCCTTCATCACTACCCTCAAGCGCATGGCACAGCCAGGCCTGGGATGATCCATGACCAAACGCAAATCATTAGCATCAGCTTCAGAAATCTACTTCAGTCTATTTTTTCGCTTGTCCGCCATTTGATGATAAAGGGCTTTTACCAAATGTATTCTCCATCTATACGCACTATGTGTAATCCACACAGAAGTGTCCGCAGGTATGCAGGAAATAGAAACGCTATGGATATACTGCGACGTAAGCTTAAATTAAATGTATACTTCACGTCAAAGAATAAAATTGCAATAGGGGTTGAATCGTGAATCGTGAATCGTGAATCGTGAGACGTGAGACGTGAATCGTGAGACGTGAGACGTGAGACGTGAGACGTGAGACGTGAATCGTGAGGCGTGAAACGTGAGGCGTGAGGCGTGAGGTGTGAGACGTGAGGCGTGAGACGTGCGAGTTGAGACGTGAGAGTTGAGTCGTGAGTGCAGCATAGCTGCAACAAATAATTTTGGCCATGCAACTAATTTTAAAGCGTTTAGCACCTTACAATCATCTCACGCCTCACGCCTCACGCCTCACGTTTTTCGTCTCCTCACGAGTTAACTACATTCTTAATCGACACATCTTTATTCCTCAGATCAAGACCTCCTTCAATGACTGATTTTAGATTGGCCAGATAGAAGGTCCAACCGGTCTTGCAGCCGAGGTGCCAATAGTGTTTGCCTCTGTCATCTGTGGGGATGTCAGTTTGTACCAGTTCAACAATAGAAATCCCTGACTCTTCTTTGATGGACACCGAGCAGATGCCTGCATCACCGAATGAAAATTTAAAATAATCGATGCCATTACAGTCGAGTACTTTGCCCAACTCCTCCGCTTCATCCGGCCAACCGTGCCATCGCCACGTGTATATGTCAC
Organism: Saprospiraceae bacterium; assembly: GCA_031402955.1. Taxonomy (GTDB): domain Bacteria; phylum Bacteroidota; class Bacteroidia; order Chitinophagales; family Saprospiraceae; genus Opimibacter. The sequence continues at coordinate 9,157 of JANNSS010000141.1, read as the reverse complement.
CCGGTTTGACGAGCGCATCCCCCAGTCGTTTTGCGCCATCTGGTTTTCTGTATTCAGCCATGCGAAGAAACCATGATTCGATTCCATCACGGGTGGCCCATGCTTTATACAAAGTGGCCTTGTCGGCAGCGACGGGGATGCGGGTGGTAAATTGGCTCCAATTATAATCAGACATCGTGAGAGAGTGAGAGAGTAAGAGGTGTAAGAGAGTGAGAGAGTATGAGAGTGAGAAGTTAGAGAGAGTAAGAGGTTAGCAATAAGTGTCTTGTCCTGGATTGAGAGGGATGCTGGAAGCTCACATCTTACGTCTTACATCTCACCTCTTACATCTCACTCTCTTACTCTCTCACATTGGTGGTACAGAATGCAATCCGATCCGGTTGCCTTCTGTATCAATAAAGATACCCATGTATCCATAGTCAGGGCTGATCTCTGTTTTAGGGACAACCACTTTTCCGCCTGCTGCTTCTACACGGTCGAGGATGATTTGCACATCTGGATTTCCGTTGAGATAGATGAGTGTGCCATGCGTTTCAGAAGGTTGATAAAATCCTTCGGCATAGACGACGGCCCCTCCGATACCTTTAGCCGGATCATCGATAGGAAACATCCTCATTTTGATCATCGCGAGATCCATAGGAAAGAGCTGGATCTGAAAGATGGTTTCATAAAAACGAGTTGCTCTGTCCAGGTCTGTAGCCGGGATCTCGAACCATGAAATAGCGTGCTGCATTTGAGTTGATTATTTTAAAGGTTGATGGGTTGATGGTTTATGTGCTTAGAAGCTTAGGAGATTAGAAGGTTAGAGGCTTATGTGTTTACTTGTGCTGAGTCGAAGTATAGGTTGATGAGGTTAGAAGATTAGACATTGAGTAAAATGATCAAATCACTACAAGGATTACGCTGAATTTATAATCCTCTAACCTCCTAAGCCACTAACCTCCTAAGCCTTTTATTTAATCGCCCCAACGCTTTAAAATGCTGCCAGGGTAGCTTTCCGAGACCAAAAATTCCGGGGTATTTGCCTGTTTTACGGCATTAACAGTTCCGTTTTAGCCTTTTACCTTGAATAATCGGCCCAAATCCCTATTTTTGAGCACCCACCATTGCATTTCCCCCTTATTAGCTAATGTATCATCCTGCCTTATGACTTAAGGCAGGCATTGTTTTTGATGAAGTGGAATAACATGATAAGAATACCAATTTTACTGGCCTGCCTGTTGTGCTTGTTGGCCTCAGCTTTTGCACAGAAACCGGTGCCCGCGAAGACTATTTCCCTTTTTCAGGGGAGGCAGGCGGAGGTGTTTACCTTATTTAGTCCGGCAACAGCAGCGAAGGAGGAGACCAGACAGTATGTCGCAAATGCTTTCAGCCTAAGTATCAAGCCAGCGGTGCTCGAGGCACTCCAAAATGCAGATGCAGGAATTATAAGTATCCAGTTACCCGACCCGTTAAATATCCAGCTAGACCTGTATCGAACAAGTGTCTTCAGTAACGAAGCGATGATAACGACCAGCGATGGAAGAGTCTTTGCTCCGAATCCTGACCATCAGTTCTACAGGGGCATGATACATGGTGATCCAAATTCAATCGCGATCGTTAGCGTATTTGATTTGCGGATCCAAATCTTTTTCGCTGATCAGCATGGAAACAAACGCATCCAGCAAACTACGGATGGACAATATATTCTCTTTGATGACCAGGATATCCTGATCCCAAAGGATGTGAATTGCTTTGTTGATGAACTAAAAGACAATCATCCCTCCACTGAAGCTGATGCGGTCCCTCAGCGTATGACCGGCAATTGTGTTGAAGTCTATGTTGAATGCGATTTTAAGTCATATCAGGACAACGGATCCAGCGTTCCTAATACAGAAGAATGGGTCGCGGAACTCTGGAATGAAGTTATCACCCTTTACGAAAATGAGGATATTCCTGTAGCTGTTTCAGACGTTTTGGTTTATACTTCTTCAGATCCGTTTGCTCCACTCAATTCTACATCGGATGTCTTATATGCTTTTGCTGATCATATCGATACCCTTACGTATAATGGCCGGCTTGCTCATTTGCTGAGCACACGCACTTTGGGAGGGGGTATAGCTTTTCTTGATGTCCTTTGTTCAAATTCAAATCAGGTTGCTTTTAGTGCCAGCCTTTCTACCAACATTATTCCTTTTCCCACATTTTCGTGGACGGTAGAGGTGGTCACCCATGAGATGGGGCACAATATGGGGTCTCCCCATACGCATGCCTGTGCATGGAATGGGAATAACACAGCAATTGATGGTTGTGGTCCAACCGCAGGGTATAGTGAGGGTTGCACAGCACCCCTTCCTGAATCGGGTACGATTATGAGTTATTGCCATCTCGTTGGTGGAGTGGGAATCAATTTTGCAAACGGATTTGGACCTCAGCCCGGAGATAGAATCCGTAATGAATACAATAGTGCCCCATGCAATACCGGTACATGTTCACCTCCACTCTGCACCTCGCTTACAACACCGGCACCTGGCGCCACCAATGTTGACATCAACCAGAACTTATTCTGGGCAAGTGCTGACGGAGCGGATGGATACAGACTGACTATAGGAACAACACCAACTAATGGCAGTATTCTTAACAATGTAGATGTCGGCCTGGTGACTACGTACAATCCGGTCAATTCATTTCCGTATAACACGATAATTTATGTAAAAATCGTACCCTATAACTCGCTGGGGGACGCAACAGGATGTACTAATCAATCTTTTACAACAGAGGCTAATATTGCACCCTCTTGTACCGTCCTAACCTTTCCTTTGAATGGGGCTACAGGGGTATCGGCGGATGTGATTATATCCTGGGCACATTCATCAGGCAATCAATTAGGATATAAAATTTCAATAGGAACAACGCTCAATGGAACACAGATAGCCAATCTTGTGGATGTTGGCAATGTCAACACCTATGATCACCCATCATCCTATCCATATGCAACTACCCTGTATGTCAAGATCACGCCTTATTGGACCGGAGGGGATATTACCAACTGCGCTTCAGAGAGTTTCACTACGCTAATTCCAGTAGCTGGTGATTTCTGCAGTATGGCCATCAGCCTGCCATGTGGGTCATCTATCTCAGGCACTACGATCGGCGCTCTGCCGGATACAGGTTTACCCTTTTGCGGCGCAGCGATAGAGGCACCAGGCATTTGGTATACGTTTGTTGGGGACGGAACGAATGCAGTTATTGCCACCTGTTCACAATACAATTATGATACACAGCTCAATGCTTACCAAGGTAGTTGCAACAATCTCACCTGTGTGACCGGCATTGATGATTTTTGTTATATAGGCAGTCTGATTTCTTTTCCGACTACAGCAGGTACTAATTATTATATCCTCGTTCAGGGATGGGGTGGTCAGCAGGGAACGTTTACACTGACGCGCTCATGTTACAGCGGTCCGTTTTATTGCACGTCTTCAGGGAGAGTCGCCAGTTCTGAATGGATTCAGAATGTAAATTTTAATGCTGATCCAAATGTTTCCGGTTCATCATCATACAGCGATTATACAGATAGTCCGTTGACTGTTTCCAGAGGAGCCAGTTATGCGATTACGATCACTCCGGGATTTGTGCAAGGCACCCGAAATGAATATTACAAGGTCTGGATTGACCTGAATCATGACGGCGATTTTTCAGATAGTGGTGAGCAGGTATTTTCAGCTGGCCCATCAACAACATCAGTCTCCGGCACTATCACCATACCAGTTACGGCGATTAAGGATACTACAAGAATGAGGGTATCCATGCGCTATAATACTGCTCCTGTTTCTTCCTGCGGAACATATGACAACGGAGAGGTTGAAGATTATGCGCTCAATATCAGGTGCAATCTCGTCACCAGCGCCCTTGATGATTCTGGAAACGGAACCTTACGCAATGTCTCCACTTGCGCGGATGATGGAGAGAATATATTGTTTGCCACTTCGCTTAACAATCAAATCCTCAGCGTCAACACCCCACAGCTGACCGTTGACGGACAATGGAAATGGATGGCCACTGCCGGGTCAAACATTGAGATCAAAGCGATCACTGCAGGTCGTGTGTTGCAAATCCCGGCGGGTAAATCTGCAGAAATTCAAAATCTCAAAATAACCGGCGGTACAGCACCACTTGGCAGCGCCATTGAAAATATTGGGACCTTGACATTGCGTGATACTCAACTGTATCGTGCCGCGGGTACCAATATGGCATTGCGTAACAAAGGCCCGTTGACGGTTATTGGTAATTGTGATATCCGTAATTGAGAACGCTGCTAATAACGATTAAATTGGTCATTACAACTCCTTTGATGAGTAGACAATCAAAATAGATATTTAATTCTCAATTGGTTATTAGCGGCGTCCTTGAGGACGTTGCTAATATCAATCATATGGGTAATTGTAATTCCTTTAATGAATTGACAATCAACACGGATATTTAACTCTCAATCGGTTATTAGCGACGTCCTTGAAATCTATTCCAGTACTTCTACAACGAAGAAACCATCGTCACCGAGGATTTGATATTTAGGCATAAGCATCAATCCATCCACGGGTGATGTGATCGGGCCATGTTCATTGTGCGCCACAATTTCTCCAACTTTCAATGGTTGAAAATTTTTGTAGCCGGGATTCATGACAAATTGTTCGCCCTCCACGATCCGATAGTGATGAATGAGCTTAGTCACTTTCGGCAGACCTTCAGACATTCGGATCAGCATACCATCATGACGATGATCCACATCGCGTGAATCTACAGAACCGATGGTGCGCATACAGTTGACGATGGCTGCTGCAGTCCGGTAGACGCTCTCCGGATCATTATGCTGACCCGCTTCGAATACGATGCAAAACGCATCTTCCTTTGGTCTGTTAAAATAGCTGAGGGTAGTCCCTTTTAGATTTTCAGTAAAGCCCTGGATCACCGGGGCATGAAGTCCTTTAGCAAGGGTACGACTCATCTGATCATCGGCAGCAATCGTAAAAATGCCACCATCCGCCGTAGTCGTATGCAGATCAAGGATGAGCGACGCGGAAGGTTTATGTTTTCGTTTTTCTTCTTCGATCGTGCGGATCAGGTCTATACACTCCCTGTCCTCTGAGGTCCATGATTCTTCCGGCGTGCTAGTGATCCGGTCCATTTCTTCCTTCAAGAGCATCCGGTTGAGGTCACGGTCGATATATCGCTGTGATTTTTCAATAGCCCGGAGATTGCCCCGGATACCTACAAAAGAACCATGATAGCGGAAGCCAGGATTGAAGCCCGTCTCGATATCCAGAAGCCTGAATACCTCCTGGATAGCTAGTAGTCCTGCTGGTTCATTGCCATGCATGCTTCCGATGCAGATCAGCAATGGACCCGGATCCACACCTTCATAACGGTCTATGATTCTGCCCTCCATGGGCGGCAATGATACTAAAGGAAAATGATTTGAAGGCCATGGGGAGGTATTTCGGGTCTGGATTGTAGGATTTCATTAGTCACGGGCGTATTGCATCCGCCCGTAACTAATGAAATCCCATGGTGAGGGGCGGATGCAATACGCCCCCAACATAGAGTATGCCGTTGCAGGAGTTTGCTCCTGCGACCACCTAAATACCCAATGACATTCTTATGGAGAATCTAAATTGGAATTCTCAGGGTTGCAGGAGCAAACAGTTCGACTACGCTCTCTGCGGCGCTCCTGCAACGGCAATAGGGTGGAATTTCGAAACCGAACTGTTTCCCCCTGCATCTGCTGAAAACCCTATCTTTGAGCCTGATGCGCAGAAATAAGATGATCGTCTCTTGTTTACTTCCAGCCTATATGCTGCTGGTACTGCATACTATTATCCCCCACCATCATCATTTCTCAGCAGAGGACGGTCCTCTCCATTTCCATCATGGGTTCAATACCCATCACCAGGATCACACGATAGCAGATCCTCATCATGGGCCAGATGGCCATGGCCATACCGCTCATTTTGTGCATTCTCCAGAGTTCGGTATCGCCATGCTACAACCTACGGCCAACTGGATAGAAGTCAATACTCAGAAAGTACTTCCCGCGCTGATCGAGCCATTTAAACTGGTTAGCAAAGTCAACCATTCGGAGTGCAGGAATAGCTGGTTTCCTGAAGGCCCGCCCCTGTATATCTTTTCCCCTTCTTCTGCCCTTTCTCTGAGGGGCCCTCCCGCGTCAACTATCGCCTGACAGCTCGACATTTTCTACAACAGAAATGTTCAGTACTGTTTTGCATGAATACATATTCATGTACGCTGCCTTTCTAAGGGTTTCCTTTTATTGAAAATAACACCACATGTTTTACAGAAAAGCCACGTTAGTTGCCTTATTTGTTGTCATTTCTGTTCACTTTTTATCCGCCCAGCAATTGGTTACGGTCGAGGAGGCCATAGTCATTGCTATGGACAGCAGTTTCCAGCTCAGGGCCGCAGGCATGCAGATAGAGGCTGACCGCCTGATGGAAAGAAAAGCCACCCATATTCCAGATCCGGAACTGATTCTGGAGAGCACCACTGGTGACTTTATGACCATTGGCGTGCAGCAGTCATTTGACTTTCCGACTGTGTATGCGAGACAAAAGCAGCTTGCCGAACTGCAGACGGAATTGTCAACGAAAGCCAGCCACATTACAGCTGCAGCATTAAAGAGCAAGGTCAGAACAACCTACCTCGAATGGCAACTCGACATAGCAGAAATGCGCCAATGGAAAACACAGGATAGCCTGTTTAGCATCCTGTCCCAGGCCGCCGACAGACAGTATCTCGCAGGACAAATCGATTTTGTAGAAAAGACGTATGCCAACTTGAAATTTTCAGAAGTGCATACCCAATACATAGCCTCCCTTACAGGAATGCGCTTAGGAATGCAACTGATACAATTGTATACCGGTATGATTGATAGTATCCGTCCGAGTGAACTGGAAAAGGGTACAGGAGATTTTGTTTTTACCAATGCGGGTGTAGATGAAGAGGCCATCAACAACACCCCGGTACTCGCCTATTACCAGCAATCAGAAAGGATCAGTGAAAAAGCCATTCAACTCGAGCGAAGCAAGGTCTTTCCTGATTTTACGGTTGGCTATCTTAATCCTGCAGATAAGAATACACCATTTCCCTTGCGCTTACGCTTTGGACTTTCAGTTCCGCTCTGGTTCTGGCAATATGGCACCTCTATAAAAGCTGCTGAAACCAAACTCGAAGTAGCAAGGCATACTTCATCAGCAGGCCGGCAGGAACTGACGCAACAATGGAACAAAGCAAAAAATGATGCTTTAAAATACCAGGAAGCATTAAACTACCTTGAAGCTGAAGGATTGGTGCAAGCCAATGAACTCACGGAGGCATCTAACAGGATGTTTGTTGCCGGCCAATATGATTATATCAAATATCTCTCCACTCTGACAGACGCTTTTCAGGTGAAGAGACAGTATCTCGAATTGGTTAGAAATTATAACCAGTCTCTTATCACATTACAATACTTAATCGGACAATAATGAAATCATATCACTTCATCATTCACCTATGCCTGGTGCTGACCGGCCTCATGTACTCCCGTCCTGTCTATGCAGGAGGAGGCGATGATCATACCCATGCGAATGAGCAACCGGCTACCAGTGCAGTCCAGGAAAAGTATTTTTCCTCGGAGGCCTCTTCAGCCAGGTATGAACTTTTGCTACGCTATGAACCCATACTACCAGGTAAAGCAGCACACCTTACTTTGTTTGTCAGTGATTTTGAAACAAACAAACCCGTCAATGACGCGGACATAAAAATCACTTCGCAGGAAGACCCCAACATCACCTTTACCATCCATCAGAATGGCAATGGTACGTATGAGGTGGAAACTACATTTCCCAAAAAGAATACATATTCTTTAGCTGTCAATATCGAAGGATCCCTTGGCCCTGATTTACTTCTTCTCCAGCATATCAATGCAGGAGAAGAACTACCACACCTGCATGAATCATCACCACTTTCCTTGATCAGTAAAGACAATTGGTACCTGCTCGCGATTGGCTTATTGGTAGGATTGGGAATGGGATTTCTTTTCCGGAGAAGGAACACCTTACATGGCAAAGCAACACTTTCCATCATCCTGGTATGTATATGCTGCTCCATTCCTTTCCAGACTACGATAGCGCATGGTGATGATGATCATGGAGCGGATGCTGCAGGTAATGTCTTTTCCAACACTGTTGATATTCCAAAGGAAACGCAGTTCCTTTTTGATGTGTATACCCTTAAAGTTTCTAAAGGAAGTTTTACAGAAAGCAGTCACCTCTTTGGAACGATCATCCCCAGTAGTAATGGACAGGCTGTCGTCACTACACCTCAGAATGGGACGATCGTCTCCGTGAATACCCAGGTCGGTAAACCTGTAAAGGCGGGCCAGGTAGTTGCTGTTGTTGAACAATCCATTGATGCAGGGACACAAATAAATATGGCATCTGAGCGAAATAACCTGACTGCAGAATACGATGCTGCCAAAAAAGAAATGGACAGACTAAAATCCATCAGTGATATTGCCGCCAAAAAAGACATTGATGAAGCAACTTCCAGACTGCAGAAAGCGGAAACCAACCTGGCTTTATTTAAAAGCAGGTCCGGAAGAACCATGAACCTTACAGCACCGATTTCAGGGTATGTTGGAAATTTTAATGTGGCTATTGGCACAACAGTCACCACAGGACAAACGCTCTTTACAATTACCAACCTGTCCACCTTGTATGTAGAAGCGCAGGTGTTTGACAAGGATGCAGAATCTATCCGTCCTGATGCCTATTATACAGTGGAAGGTGCTAATGATAATCACAAGACGAACCAGATCAAATTACTGGCACCCGCACAAGAAATCAATTCGACCAATCAATCACAGAAAGTCTTATTCCAGGTGGATAATCCTGACGGTGATTTAAAGATTGGTGCATTTGTCAATATCCGTGTGTTCTCATCAACAGCATCGCAGCAGATTACGCTTCCAAACAGTGCCTTTACTGAAATAAACGGTAAGCCTGTAGTCTTTATCAAGGAAGCAGCCGAAAAATATACGGTGAGTTATGTTCAGCTCGGGCATAACAACGGTACACAAACTTCGATCCTGAAAGGGATAGAGGAAGGGGAGAGAGCGGTT
>JANNSS010000140.1:0-4800 GCA_031402955.1 Saprospiraceae bacterium | reverse complement strand
TTCATTTAATTCCAGCAATCCATCGGTAGGCGGAGTTCTTCCACCGATCATCTTAGCCAGCGTAGATTTACCCTGCCCATTCTGGCCAACAAATGCAACCTTCTCATTACGCTCCAAATCAAACTCCACATTTCTGAGGACTTCCTTCGGACCATAATTTTTTGAAAGGTTCTTGATATGAATCATCGATCGCGGTGCACGATCTAAAACCGGAAACTTGATTTTCATTGCTGAATTATCTTCTTCCTCCAGTTCGATGACCTCCACTTTTTCAAGTTGTTTTTCCAGCGATTTGGCCATGCTGGCTTTGGACGCTTTGGCCCTGAATCGATCAATCAGTTTTTCAGTACGCTCAATATTCTTTTGCTGATTCTGGTATGAAGCGAATTGAATCTCCTTATACTTTTGCCGCTCTTCCATAAACTCGGAATAAGGCAAAGGCATATCATACAATCTACCAAGTGAGATCTCAATCGTCCTGTTGGTTAGTTGATCCAGAAAACGTTTATCGTGCGACACCAGCAAGATGCCGGCCTCGGATGACTTGAGATATTTTTCAAGCCATATAATGGAGGGCATATCCAGGTGATTGGTTGGCTCATCGAGGAGAAGATAATCTGGACGACCCAGCAGTAGTTTTGCAAGCTCAACACGCATCTGCCATCCACCGGACAATTGCCCTACAGGTTTGTCAAATACCTCTTCATCAAAGCCAAGGCCTTTTAACACCTTCTTGATATCTCCTTCTATGGTGCCTGCACCCAAATGATCAAGTTCAGCATAGAGCTCACTGATACGTTGGCTCAGATGCATGATATGATCGTCATCCGTGCTGTGGGTGAGACCATGGGTTGTGTGCTCTATCTCTTCATTGATTTCCTTGACTCTGTCAAAGGCTGCATAGGCAGCTTCCATCACCGTGAGGTCAGGATCAATAGAAATCTCTTGTTTGAGGTAAGCCATGCTCGCCGGCCTGTCGATCAGGCCTGAGTCCGCTTCATTTAGTCCAGCGATAATTTTAAGCAAGGTGGATTTGCCGGTTCCGTTCCGGCCTATAAGCCCGACTTTCTCGCCCATACGGAGCGAAAAAGTGACGTTATCAAGTAATGTTCTGTCCCCGAATTTGGTGTTGATGTCCTTCACTAATAGCATAGCGGGCGCAAAGGTAGGAAATGTCAGGGGGATCCCCAATAAAGGTTCATAAACAGGATTTACCAAGCTGAATACCAGCGAGTTAAGACAGTGTGCCACACCTAAGTGTGCCACACTGTCCTAACTTATCGATTGTTTGACCGTTAGGAGGTGTTTTAACACTTTTTCAAATTGGATTCTTTAATTCAGATTTGGCTGCTCTGGAAGTTGTGCCAGAACACTGTACACGTCCCCTTTATGGTGCATCACCTGATTCCAAAGCCGGGATGGCTTTGACTTAAAGACATAATTAGCATGAGCTTCGGCTGTAATCCAGGAGCTGGCATCCAATTCCTCGATAAGCTGACCGGGAGACCAGCCCGAATACCCGACAAAAAACCGGATGTTTTCACTCTTGATCAAGTCCTGCGCAATAAGGAATTTGAGTTTTTCAAATTCGCCGCCCCAAAAGACTCCTGGCGCGATCTCAGTACTGCCGTCTAATAACAGACCCACATTATGAATATAATGTATGGTGTTGGTGGATACAGGACCACCATAATAAGCAGGAGCTTCTATCTGCGGAAAATCCTCAACCAATTCGGTGATACTCACCATCAGCGGTTTGTTGATGATAAAACCAACCGTGCCTTCATCTATAGCATGATCAGTCACCAGAATGACCGCTCTGCGGAAATTTGAATCCTGCATAAAAGGTTCTGCTACCAGCAGACTCCCGGTATGTACTTCATATTTCATCATTTATTCAAACGATGTAACCGTGGCTTCTTTATCTATTTTTCTAACAAAACCGCCAAGAACCTTACTTCCGAATTCAACATACTCCGCTATTCCATTTTCCTTCATGGTTTCAATGGTATTGGTCCATTGAACAGATGAAGTCAATTGGTGCAATAGTTTATGTCTGATCGTATCAGGATTGATAGTAGGTTCAGCATCTACATTCTGATAAACAGGACAGATAGGTGTATGGAAGATCGTTCTGTCAATTGCTTCTGCAAACATGTCCCTTGCCGGAGTCATCAGCGGGGAATGAAACGCTCCCCCTACAGAAAGCATAATGGCTCGTTTGGCACCTGCTTTTTTGCAAGATTCTGCAGCCAGTTCAACTGAAGCCGTCTCTCCTGAAATCACCACCTGCCCTGGACAGTTATAATTGGCTGCAACGACAATCCCCGGTGTGTCAAGACAAATCTGCTGCACAACTTTATCATCAAGCCCAAGGATAGCCGCCATGGTACTGTCAGTAATCTCACAGGCTGCCTGCATCGCGGAAGCACGAGCTGATACTAGTTTTAGACCAGCTTCAAAATCAAGTGCTTTTGCTGCCACAAGAGCCGTAAGCTCACCAAGCGAATGACCTGCCACTGCATCAGGTACTCCGGCATCTTTTGATTGATATGTAGCATAGCTATTAACAAAGACTGCAGGTTGGGTTATTTCTGTGCGCTTCAGTTCTTGCTCAGCGCCATGAAACATCAACTCCTTGAGACCATATCCAAGGATTTCATCGGCCTGGTCAAAAAGATACCTGATAGATGGGACCTCTTCATACAATGCAGATCCCATACCCGTCAGTTGAGATCCTTGTCCCGGAAAAATAAATGCCCGTTTGTATGCCATTAACTTAAGTCTGATGATATCAAATGTAAAAATTCATTACGGGTTTCTACTTTATTAAATTGTCCTGTAAATGCAGAGGTCGTAGTCCTGGAATTTTGTTTTTGGACGCCCCGCATCATCATGCACATATGTCGCGCCTCAATCACCACCGCGCATCCAAGAGGCTTGAGGGTCTCATCAATACAATGCAGAATTTCATGCGTCAGCCTTTCCTGGACCTGCAACCTTCGTGCAAAAATATCAACCACTCTTGGAATTTTACTCAACCCGACAATGTGTCCGTTTGGAATATAGGCAATGTGGGCCTTCCCGAAGAAAGGAAGAATATGATGCTCACATAAAGAATACAATTCTATGTCCTTCACAATGACCATCTCGCTGTACTCTTCTGCAAACATAGCTGACAAGAGCACCTTCGAAGGATTGAGATCGTATCCATGCGTCAGGAATTGCAGAGCCTTGGCGGCCCGTTCAGGTGTTTTGAGCAGTCCATCCCGCTTTGGATCTTCCCCTGTTAAACGGATAAGCTCGGCATAATTGCTTTGCATGGCCAGCGTCGATTCCTGGGCATACTGTTCGTCTTTGCTGTATTTTGGCATTGAATGCGAATAAAGTTTGGTAAGATAAATGTTTACGTTTCAATTCTGACTAAAAACCTGGCCGAATTTCAACCAAAGGACGTGTCTTTCCACATCTATCTTCTTAACAAAGTGAGTCTCCAAAGGTTGAAAACTATTGTATGGCTGCCATCAAACAATAAACACCTCTTCAAGGCCTAAAACACCTTGTTTCATCTATTCCTTTAGCTCCTGATCTATAAATCTGCCGGAGAATCAAATGCCTGTCTAAATTTGTGCTGTGACCAACGTACTAAGTCGTAACCGCCTCTTCCGCTTCCTGCAGTTTGTGCAGCGACCCTGGGTGATCCACGGGGTTTTCTGGTCATTGGTATTCATGCTGATGTGGATGGCTGGTAATGATAACGGTACTTCGGTGCTTGAAATCACGAGGATATTGATCAACATCGCCTTCTACATGCTGGTGGTGTACATCAACCTGGGATACCTGATCCCACGGTTTCTAAATCAGAAGAACTTCATGACCTATGTATTGCTGCTCCTGGCCATGGTGGCAGTCTTTACCCCCATCAAGGTCATGCTACTATACATCACCTACGAGGAGGTTGATCCTAGAGAATTCCTGGTCATGAACCAACATACGATCTTCCTGCTGCTCTTTACAATTGCTGGAGGGTCCACCGTCATTAAGATTATTTCGGACTGGCAGCGTCATCAGCGTGATCGCAAGGACCTGGAAACCCAGCGAATGCAATCTGAAATCAAGTTTCTCAAGTCGCAGATCAATCCCCATTTCCTCTTTAATACACTCAACAGTCTCTATGCACTTACGCTGAAGAAATCAGACAAAGCGCCAGAGATCGTCATCAAGCTCTCAGAGATGATGCGGTATATGCTCTATGAGAGTAATGAGCGTCGGGTTCCATTGCAAAAGGAAGTCAACTATATCCAAAACTATCTGGCGCTCGAAGCATTGCGTCAGTCGGGTCATGCTGATATCCGTTTCAATATAGAAGGCCAGATCACGGATCAGACGATTGCCCCGTTGATCTTTATTCCTTTCCTGGAAAACAGTTTCAAGCATGGCCTCAATCACCAGATCAGTGACGGCTATGTGCATGTGACCATGAAAGTGCTGGACAACAAACTACTGCTCCGGATACTCAACAGCAAGCCGGCACAATTGCCGCAGCTGTCTGAAAAAGCAAGCGGGGGCATCGGTCTGGCTAATGTGCAACGACGTCTTAACCTACTCTACCCTAACCAATACAAACTCGATATCGAGGATAGTGATAAAGAACATATTGTTGAACTTTCTTTAGCTTTAACTGCTTAATTTTTTAAATCTACTATACTATGATGAATACATTGATCATCGACGACGAACCCTTAGCGCTGGATGTATTGGAAACGTACATCAGCCAGATGCCAGAACTCAACCTCGTGG
>JANNSS010000139.1:0-7979 GCA_031402955.1 Saprospiraceae bacterium | reverse complement strand
AAACTGGATGATAGGCCATTTCCATGACTTAGTTTCCCGCTTGACAATCGCAAGCGTACTCATACACTGCATGGCAAAAACGTAAAAAATGAGCAGCGACCATGTCGTAGCAGATGTATAAATCAGAGCTCCTGTATGCGGATTCCTGTCCTGCGACATCCGTGTCCGGATAGAAGCCACATCGCCGTCATCATCGATACTATATATCGTCGCCATGGTCCCGACAAAAACTTCACGAGCCGCAAATGAGCAGATAAGGGCTATCCCGATCTTCCAGTCAAATCCGAGCGGTTTGATAACAGGCTCAATAGATTTACCCAGGATACCTGCATAAGATTCTTCCAGTGGAGGTCTTTGGCGGGTCTCTTTGGAAACAGAATCACTTGACAGAGTGCCCTTATCCGGAGCTGGGCCGAAACTGGCCAGAAACCATAAGACAAGCGAAATAATCAGAATGATCTTACCGGCGCCCACTACAAAAGATTTCGTTTTCTCAAAAACCAGAAAAAAGAGGTTTTTCGATGCTGGAGCCCTGTAAATGGGTAGTTCCATCATTAAAAAACTCCGGTCTTCAGATTTGATGATCTGCTTGAGGACATAAGCTGCTATCAACGCAGCCGCTATCCCTATGCCATATAAACCCATGAGCGCCAAACCCTGCTGTTCGAATCCCAATATCCGCCCCTGTGGTACGGCAAAACCTATCAGGATGGCATATACCGGAATGCGTGCCGAACAACTGATGAACGGTGTGACCATGATGGTGATGAGTCGCTCCTTCCAGTTACTAATATTACGGGTGCTCATGATGGCAGGTATAGCACATGCGCCTCCTGAAACCAATGCGACTATGCTTCTCCCATTGAGGCCGATCCGGCGCATCATGACATCAAACATGCTGACTGCCCTGGCCATGTATCCAATCTCTTCCAGAATACCTATAAAGAAGAAAAGGATCGCAATCTGAGGGATAAATACTAGGATGCCGGTGAGGCCGGCCAGTAATCCATCACAAACAAGATCTGTTATCCATCCCACTGGTACTATTTCCCTGATCAAAACACCAAGTTGGCCCATAGTTGCTTCAATAAAGTCCATCGGACCAGCCGCCCAGGCAAAGATGGCCTGGAAGATCAGCAACATGATGAGGAAAAATAGAATAACCCCCAGCACCGGATGCATCACCCATTTATCAATCCGGTCGGTAATCTTCATTCCGGCTCCACCTTCATCAAGGTGTAAAGCCTTTCTGATGATCGGTGTAAAACGACTATACCTGGACAGGGTCTCGCTGATCTGACATTGAATGGAATTGAATCGTTCAGTGATTGTCTTTGACCTTATCTCAGTTTTGAGATCCTGGTCCAGATTTTCCAACCATTCGAAGTGATGGAGAGTCAATAACTTACCATAAGGTGAAGGAAAAGGGATCCTGTCTCCAAAATACTCGACAAGTTGCTTTTCCTGAAGCGAAAATTTATAATACGGTTCTTCCAGCTTGTACGGTTGACTAAGCAAATGGACGATCTGAAGTTTCAATGCCATCACGCCAATCCCTGTTTTGCCGGAAAGGGGTACTACGGGTACTCCAAAATGCTCTTCCAATTGATCCGCATGAATGGTGACCCCCGGCATATCCACCATGTTGAGCGCAAGAATCACGGGGTAACCGAGATCCTTGAGCTGAGTCAGCATCAATATCTGCTTTTCCAACTGGCTGACATCTGCAACATAGACGATGAGGTCTGGCTGCTTTTTTTCTTCCAGAAACTGTCGCACGACAATGCGCTCATCTTTTGAAGAAGGGTACATGCTATAGGCCCCTGGTAAGTCCAGGACGGTTACTTGTTGCTCAGCGGATAGTTGAAGTGTACCCGTCTTTCGATCAACAGTAACACCTGGATAGTTCCCAACGTGTTGGTTCAAACCCGTCAATTGGTTAAATAGTGTGGATTTACCTGCATTGGGATTGCCGGCCAGGATAACAAGCTTGTTCTCAGCTTTTGACGTCACGCTCATACTCCTTCGATGATGATGGTTTGAGCCTCGTCTTTTCTCAGGGCGATTTTAAACCGGCTGTTGATTCTGTAGATGAGTGTTTGTCCCAGCGCGTTTCTTCTGACCATTTGTATCTGGGCTTGCGGGAGAATGCCCATGGACATGAGTTTGCCCGCTATGATCATATCCTCAAACCGGATAATACGGCTGGTTTCGTTGGGATGCAATTCACTGGCGTTTTTAAGGGCTGAACCCATTACTGGTCTAAAATCTCGTTGAACCGCTAAGATAGCACGACTGGACTTAATAGATTTGTCTCAGAGGCAATATTGAACCCTTTCAAATCTTATTCTATGTTTTCGGTCTACCTGGAACTTGGCTTTGACCACATCTCCGACCTCAAGGGATATGATCATGCCCTGTTTATCATCGCTTTATGTGCCGTATTTTCCGTTTCGGACTGGAAAAAGATCCTTATCCTCGTCACAGCCTTTACGATAGGGCATAGCATAACACTCGCCCTTTCGGCACTGCATATCATCAATGTCTCCCCATATCTGATCGAGCTCCTGATCCCTGTCACCATCCTACTTACCGCGCTCCAGAATTTCTGGTTCAAACCCGACCAGCATAGGCGATGGAGCCTCAATTATTTCCTCGCCCTCTTTTTCGGCTTTATCCATGGCATGGGCTTCTCCAATTTTTTCAGGTCACTCCTCGGACAGGAAGCTGATATTCTCCTTCCACTGTTTGCATTCAACATCGGTGTCGAGCTGGGTCAGTTATGCATCGTCATCTGTATTATGATCGCTGATTTTCTTATCGTCAAACTGGGCAAAGTCAGGCAGCAGTATTGGAATTATGCGGTAAGTGTGGTGGCGATTGTTTTATCGGTCATGATGATCATCGATAGGGTATCCTAATGAAAAACGGCTATAGCCGTTGCAGGAGTTTGCTCCTGCGACCAGATGAATTCCTGGCAAAATTACCAAAGAGTATACCGATAGGAATGCCGTTGCAGGAGTTTGCTCCTGCGACCACGGGAATACCTGACGAAATTACCAGAGAGAATACCGATAGGAATCCTATTAGGAATCCGCATGGATGCAGGAGCAAACTCCTGCATCGGCACGATTATATATGCTTAATTTCCCCCCTTCAATCAAATTAATCTCCATCATGGACCACAACGCTTTCCAGGCTAAAATAACAGAAGGATATGCTTTCAAAGGCGAATCAATCATCCTGGGTGCAGCTGTCCTCAACGGCACACCCGTTAAAGAGTGTTTTGTCAGGATTCCACTTTCTACGATGAACCGCCACGGGCTTATAGCTGGAGCAACAGGTACTGGCAAAACAAAGACACTGCAACTCCTTACGGAGCAACTCAGTGCAAACGGTATTCCTACGCTGGTCATGGACATTAAAGGTGACCTTAGTGGCATTGCGGCCAAGGGGGAAACGAATGCAAAGATCACAGAAAGGCACGATCTGATTGGCCTGCCCTACATTCCGGGCTCGAGTCCGGTAGAGTTTCTTTCTCTTTCCGCCGAACCTGGTGCCAGACTGCGGGCTACCGTATCTGAGTTTGGGCCAGTCCTGTTTTCAAAGATGCTCGACCTCAACGAAACACAACAAGGGGTCATCTCCGTCATCTTCAAATTCTGTGATGATCACGAACTGCCACTACTGGATCTCGAAGATTTAAAGAAGGTATTGCAATATCTCACGACCGATGGTAAGCAGGCCTTTGAAGCAGAGTATGGAAAAATAATGACTTCATCTACCGGGACGATCATGCGTAAGCTGGTCGAACTGGAGCAACAAGGAGCTGATGAATTTTTTGGTGAACCCTCCTTTGATGTAGAAGATCTCCTGCGGGTCAATGCAGACGGACAAGGCATCGTACATGCATTACGACTGACCGATATCCAGGACAAACCTAAAATGTTCTCATCCTTCATGCTGCAACTCCTTGCAGAAATCTATGCGATATTTCCCGAAGAAGGGGATGTAAAAAAACCAAAACTTGTTTTGTTTATTGATGAGGCACACCTCATTTTTGATAATGCATCAGACGCACTGATGGACCAGATTGAAGTGATGATCAAGCTGATCAGGTCAAAAGGTATAGGAATATTTTTCGTAACACAGAATCCATCTGATATTCCGGATAGTGTGCTAAGCCAATTAGGGTTGAAAATCCAACATGCCCTCAGAGCCTTCACTGCCAAGGACAGAAAGAGCATTCAGAAAGCCGCAGAAAATTTTCCGGAATCAGCATACTATAAAGTGGATCAAATACTCACTGAGCTCGGTATAGGTGAAGCCCTGGTCACAGCGTTGAATGAAAAGGGAATTCCAACTCCATTAGTGCATTGCTATTTGCGGGCGCCACAATCCAGAATGGATGTATTAGAATCATCAGAGATTAAAGCACTCATCGACCGGTCCCCACTGGTCAGTAAATATCGTGACACGATTGATAGGGAAAGTGCGCATGAAATACTCACAGCAAAAATCGAAGATGCGCAACTGGACAGCCACCGTGAAGTCATTCAGCAACAACGTACCAGAGCTAAACAGGAAAAATCTACAATGGAAAAAGTATTTTCCAACACGACCACACGACAAATCGGCAGAACTGTGGCAAGAGAATTGACGCGAGGGCTTCTGGGCGTATTAGGCGTGAAAGCTGCCACACGTCGAAGTACAAAAAAGAAAACAAGCTGGTTTTAAAAAGAGCTTCGACGAAGGTTCAATTTTGAAAATAGGTCCGCGCATTCCGGTGTACATTGTCCCCCATCACTCGGTCATTCACGCCTGGTGTTTCCATGGTAGCATCTCTATACAGTTCAGTCTCCCAGCGCGCATTGGTGACCTCTCCGGTAGCGGTAGAATGAAGTAATTCATGTCCGTTTCTTGTCAGCGATGGATTGTAGAACAGGAACCGGACATTGGTTTGGTGGGTAGTTGGAAACGTGTTATAAAACCAAATCTCATAAGGCGGCGCACTAGGCTCATCCTCGACGGTAATGACATCATTCGGATTACCGTATTTCAGAAAGACGTGCCCTCTGTCTGTTTCAAATCCATATCCGAATCCGGATCTGAACATTTCATCCACCAGCCTGGCCACATCCATGTAACTTTCAAAAGCAACTTCTGCATGTTTGCCGGCCAGGGTGGTCCAGTATTTATGCAGGAAATATCTTTTCGATTTAGCACTTCCCTTCTTCAATAGCGCATTCATAACTTCGACATCCAGCGAACTGACAATAGGTGCAATCGCTTTGAGGTCATAGTCAAGTGAATCTTCAGGGATGTCCATTGCAAAACTCGACTCAAGCTGAAGCGCAGCCGTCTCCAAAAATATAGAGTCACCAGTTGGATTAAGTCTTGTAAAGGCCACTTGTTTGGTTTCCTTCAACTGTTTGTTTCCATCATAAAGGGCAGCTTCAAACACGTAGGTGCCCGTGATCAGGGTGTTGATATCCAATTGAAATACATTCACGGCAATCGCCTCCTTTTTTACCTTCTTGTAGGTGACGATAGGAGGTGGGATTTCTCCTGTTATCGGTTTGATAGTATACTGCAAGTAAGGCTGGCCATCTAATTGATCCGCATGATAAGATTCAAGGTATATAGAAAGCTGACTCAACGCGGGATAATAAAGTCGGAATGCCAGCGGTTCGAGGTATAAACCATTCTTATGTAATGGAGATGTTTCATCAGGTTGGTTTTTGATGGCGGCCAATATTTGCAGATCAGAAAGCGATGCATTTGATTTGCCAAAAACAACATCGATCTCCTGTGAAACGGAAACATGACTTGCGGTATCCGTCAGATCATTTGTCTCGACCTCAACCGTATATTTTCCATCAGCAAGCGTAAAGCGTTTCACATCAAATATATCCTTCGCAGGGCATCCTTCGCGACGGAGCCTGTATTTATGACCAGCTACTATCTGGTCAGCAGCATCTTTGACTATCACGATGTATTCGACTCCATACTCCGTATCCTTACCCGCTGTACATTGTAATGATGAACCTGCAACATAAATAGATACTTCAATATAGGCGGAGGATGATGAGTTAAACCTGTATACTTCCATACTTACATCCGGAGTTGCACTCAGCGAATTCCAAACCAGCAGGATGCTTACGATGACCAGGTTATCGTGCTTCATCTTTGTGTTTAGTCAGAAGGATTAAAAAAGTCTGCTTTGTATCTGAAGTGTATCGTATCATCATACTATCCTGATGTAACTTTTCGATCAGGAAATTCTGTTCGTCGTTTAACGTCAGTATATTATTTTCCAGGTTGTAATTTCCTCTTTCATCTGATCCGGTGATATTGACGGTCATCAGGCCATTGGGTTCGATGATGAAATATCCGCCGCGCAGATAGGGTGTATCTTTCCCATTTCGCTTAGCGTTGACGATATCCCATTTGCCGTATAGCCCTTCTTGTTCGATCCCTGAGTTGTTCTTACAAGACCAGGCTAACATGATGAGTGGCAGCAGGAATATCCATCTGCATACAATAACGCTATGCCTGGGCTGAATGTGAGTGTGACGACCCTGGTAAAGATGATCCAAAATCATAGAATGTAAATTACACGACGTAAAACTACGATTGCTCGAGCGTCAAAAGGGTAATTTCAGGCAGAATTCCTACACGTCCCGGATATCCGAGGTAACCCAGCCCTCTGTTGACATACAAATACTGGGTGGCCTTTTCATATAATCCGGCCCACTGGGGGTAAACGTATTGGATAGGGCTCCATTTCATCACCCCGGGAATCTCCACCCCAAACTGAAATCCATGTGTATGCCCCGACAAGGTGAGATCAATCTCGGGATAAGCGGGCGCAACCTGAGCCTCCCAATGAGATGGATCATGGGAGAGCAATACGTTGAAGGTATCTTTCTCCATCCCTTCAGTAGCCTTGGTGAGATCACCATATTTCGGAAACCGGGGACTTGCGCTATAGTTCTCTACCCCGATGACATTGAAATGCGTATCACCAACCTGGATCTTTCTGTGCTCATTGAGCAACAAATCCCAACCCAGTTGCATGTGCATATTCTTGAGGTCTTCAAAATTTTGCTTTTTATCCTGCGGATTTGGCCAGTGGTGGTAGTCACCATAATCATGGTTGCCGAGTATCGAATAAACCCCAAGTGGTGCTTCGATTTTTTTAAACATCTCCACAAAAGGCTCCATTTCCTTTGCCAGTGAATTGACAAGATCGCCGGTGAAGAAAACGATATCAGGTTTCTCTGCATTGATCAGTTCAATACTTCTTTCTACCGGCTCTTTCAACAAAAAACTACCGGAGTGTATATCCGAGATCTGAACGATTTTCAAACCCTGTAGATCCGGGTGAAGGTTCTTGACAGGCACTTTGGTTTTCAATACCTGATAACGATATTGGTTACGTGCCATACCATACGTCAGGCTCAATACAGGAATTGCACCCAGGATGAGTGCGCCGTATGTCATCCATCGCGACCTTTCAGTGGACAGTTTCCAGTCATCAAAGCCCATATTGAGCGCTCCAAACAAAACCCGTCTCAGATCATCAACGAGGATAATCGATGCGATGAGCAATTTTGAAAAATACATGATAAAAATCATGGTCCTGATCGTCACCTGAAGGCCCTTGGGTAGATTTTCACTCCATCCTGTACTAAAGCCAGCCAGGTAGATGAGTGTAATCAATGGAATCGCCCAATACACTATATAAACAACCGTCCTGAATGATTTGCCAGATGTAGCTAGCAATTGACGAAAGGCCTGGAAAGCCAGGAAATCAATAACAATAAGGATAAAAGTTAAAATCAGAATCCGTACCATGGTCAAATGCAAAATTATCTCTCCAATAACACAAATATGCTGAAGTTGTTATCTGGTAACGGTTCATTTTCACAACTTTGACATATGAGGAGATTTATATTGATCACCGGGGCTTCGTC
>JANNSS010000138.1:0-3529 GCA_031402955.1 Saprospiraceae bacterium | reverse complement strand
TGCATCCACTTTTCCAAATCCAAACCATCCGCTCCAGGTACCATCCGGATGACCAATGTTGGTAAAATTTCCATTAGTATATGGAGCAACAGGGGAGATGTCCCAGGTAGGGTTTGGATCATACGATGTTGGGGGTGTCTTCGCATAAGCCGTCATATTTAGATTTTTACTTGCAGTTTTTTGCAAAATGGAGATAACTTCAAACGCAGTGAGATTTGGATTAGCGGAAATCACTAATGCTGCAATTCCGGCTGTCAAAGGGGTTGCGCTGGAGGTGCCTCCGAAACTTGGATCAAACATCTGTCCTTCCCCCGAAGTAGTCATAATGCCGAGTCCTGTTACGGAGAGTCGCCAGTACAAGTGGACATTACTTGACGGTGCACATAAGGCAATACCTTGGCCATAATTGGAATAGTGACTTCGTTGCGCATTGCTTGCCAAAGCGGCTATATACATCACGCCTGGTACATCCACGAGATTGTGTTCAAATACGCGGGCTGTTTCAACACCGATCCAATTATTGTTGCTATCTCGCCCTCTGTCACATGGAATATTCTGGGTACCTGAATGCTTTACCGGACAATTTTCATTACCCGCAGCGAACATGAAAACAATACCCTTGCTACGACGCCCGCCATTTTGAGCAAGTTGTGTAACCTTGTTGACAACGTTCGAATTAAAGTTTGATGTTGGAGAATTACCCCACGAGTTTGACATCACATCTGCTTTGTCACCAATAAAATTGAGGACGGTCATCATCCGGCTGTCGGTGATATATAAGCCATATGCATCTGATGCCCATTTGATAGGCAACAGTCTTGCTCCAGGTGCTGCACCTACTGTAAGTACACCATCCACTTCTGCTGCAACAACACCACAACAATTAGTGCCATGGTCTGCACCGGCCTGGTACATGAGTTGTGGATTGGCTCCAGCAGCGCCCCGGGTCACAAGCGTATTGTTTTGCATATAGCCCCATTGCGCAAATTTATTGACTGAATTGAAATCAGCGTGGTCTACCTTGCAGCCGTCATCAGTTACCGCGACGACGACGTCCGGGCTACCGAAATGATTCAACAGGTTCCATGCTTCCTCGCAATTCGCAGAAGAACGGAGATCAACTGCCGGGCTGTTAAGGCGATTATGGAGATGCCATTGTTGAGTATATTTTACATCAGTAGGTAGATTGACATTGCTGCGTTTCATCCGCATATTAAGGTCATGGTCACAAGACTCAATGATATCTCCTTCAGCTTCATTGATGAGCACGACCAGTTTTACCGGATTCATATTCGTTTGATCCGTAAGCTGAAAGAGGTATTCTTTTTGAGAGTACGACGTGAGGATGATGAGTGCATACCTGGCGATAAACTGATTCAGCACATCCGGACTTAGTGGACTTTTAAATGTGACCATGATCCGGTCTGTGATCAGGAATTCCTGGCCTGTATCTTCATCGGCATAGGCATGATGTGTAACATTCTCGGTGCGTAGTTCATCCATCAATGGGTCCAGCTCATCAGCAGGTACAGTGACACGCGTTGAGTGTAGCGAGACTTTTTCCATTCTGTTGATAATACCTTTTCGCCTCAGTTCTTCCGTGCTGGCGCGGACGACGAGTTCATCAGCAGCTTTGGTGAGGTACACTTTTTTGCCGTTGCGGTAAGTGTAGACTTGGGGGGAGTTTGGTGTTTTAGCCATGGCTTAGAAAGAATTTAAGGTTAAAAGGAATAGTCACAGAATATGGTGACGAGGAAATATGTGGTACAATGAAAGCAGGTTATAACAGCTTGCGCAAAACCAGATCAGTTTTTGATAATTGAAGAGTTATCAATCCTGCGACTAAAAATTTCTGTTACAATTGAAAGTTGGATATTTCAAGATTCAAAACATGTAATTACATGGGACCTATTATTGACAGTAACTTCAGATAAGCTTTTCTTACTTCTTTATCATCATGAAGTTTAAGTGATTTTTGGAAGTACAGCAATGCCTTCTTGTAACCCTGTTGTTTTTCATGCTGCAAGGCAAGAGCGTAGTATTTTGCTGCTTTTGCCCGCTCTTTTTCTGCCGTTGATTTTTTTTCAGTCATTACGGAGTCCATTTACTTGCGATGTCCGATTCCTGCTTTTTTAATGATGCTGTAACCTCTTCATGAGCGATCGAGTTTGTATCTAACCAGGTGGTGAGGTTTGTGTGATGGGTGTCACCCATTCCGGAAATCAGGTACTTACTTGCTTTTGCAATTTTAACTCTTTCTTTTATGATTTCCTCGCGGGCGGGGCTGAAACTATCCAGGTCTTTGGTTTTCTTTTTGAATAGTTTTTCGCCTTCCTTGGTTAAATCTGCGTTACCCGTCGCTGCGCCTAGTTCTTCAATATAGCCGGCAGCAAACTTTTCAAAAAGATCAGCGAATTCGGTGAGTACTTTTTGTTCTGATGATTTGAATTTTTTGTATAATTCAGCAATACCGATGAGTGTATCCACATCTTTACTGGCACTAAAGGCATCGAGGATTGTTTTATTTTTCTTGTAATGGGTTTGCAATGACCTTCCATATTTGATGTAATGTGATTCCTTTGTTGCTTTGGCTGGGAAAGTATAATCGGCGATATCGCTGGCGACATGAACAGCGAAGGAAAAGTATAGCGCAATTCTTTCTCCGAAAGAATAATCTGTATCCGCCTTCCTGGAGGCCCATCTGACATCACTTTTGGTCCCCAGGAAATTCTTATACATAGATACACCGGTGAATGCCTTAATCACAATGTTCTCAAGGGCCGGACTGAAGTTTGTATAATCAGCTAAAGGCCCCACCCGGTATTTTTGCTCATTTGATTGCAAGGCCGTTTTGGTACTGGAGCCCGTCCCAATACTTCCTGTCGATGGCTTCATTTCTTTAAACTCATGAAAGGGTTCGTACATAAACCGTTTTGTATTCAATCCGATAATTACATCCTCTACATTTCCATCGGGATTGTGGTGATATTCTCCCAATACAGTTAAATCAGTTGGTGGAAGCCGGTACCAAAAAATATTCTTGTTGAAAGGTTTTACATCTCCAATATAGTCTGTCTTGCCATTTGCGTATTCTTCTACCTCTGTTGTATCAGTAAAAACCCGTTTTGTTGTGTCAGCCAATAAGTCCTTGACTTTAAATTTGCTCCCTACCGTTTCTTTCGGTCCTCCGGTCTGATAATCTACTTCATTGATTTTTTGAGCGCCCCCATTGATCCGGATAGCTCTTTGGATCATGGGGTTTGAAGACTGTTGCACAGTATGTGTCAGCTCATGGGCCAGTAGATGTTTCCCTTCGTTGGTATCCGGGTTATATTGGCCTTCGTTAAAATAGATATCGCTGCCTACTGTAAATGCTTTGGCATTCAGGTCGCGATTCATCTGGATAGCTTCAGCACCAGTGTGAATTTTCACGTCATTGAAATCAGTTCCGAATCGGCTTTGCATGAAAGATTGGGTGTTGGAGTCAAGCTGGTTGCCATTGCCTCGGCTGGAATGTATTGCATTGTTT
>JANNSS010000137.1:0-20015 GCA_031402955.1 Saprospiraceae bacterium | reverse complement strand
TGATGCCTTTGGACTTCCAGCAGAACAATACGCCCTTGATACTGGTGTACATCCAGCCAAGAGCACCTCTGACAATATTTCAAGATATCGTGCCCAATTGGATAACATTGGTTTCTCCTTTGACTGGAGCCGCCAGGTCCGTACGGATGATCCATCATATTATCGCTGGACACAATGGATTTTCCTTCAGCTCTATGGTCATTTTTATGATAAAGAAGAAAACAAAGCGGTTCCTATATCTAAACTGATAAGCCATTTTGAAAAGAACGGGAGTGTAGGTATTCATGCTGCAGCTTCGCCTCATATTCCATTCTCCGCGGATCAATGGCATGGAATGACTGCAACTGAAAAGGAAGCTATCGTTATGAATTACAGACTCGCATTCAGAAAAGTGGGTTATGTCAACTGGTGTGAGGCACTCGGTACCGTATTGGCCAATGATGAAGTGAAAGACGGCGTGAGTGAGCGTGGTGGATTCCCGGTCATACAGAAAGAGATGATACAATGGTCCTTGCGCGTCACAGCTTATGCAGAACGATTGCTTCAAGGTATGGATACCATTCAATGGAGTGAAAGCCTGAAGACGATCCAGCGCAACTGGATTGGACGCTCTGAAGGTGCATTTATCGATTTTAAAGTTGCAAATGAAAATCATTCCATCAGGGTTTTTACAACAAGACCTGATACGATCTTCGGATCGACCTTCATTGTGCTGGCCAATGATCACGATCTGGTTTCGCTCATCACCAGCGAGAGCCAGAAAGAAATTATCAATGCGTTTGTAGCACAATCAAAAGCAAAATCATCTGATCCTAAATCTGCTGGCCAGAAATCCACAGCAGGTGCATGGACTGGCGCATTTGCCATTCATCCGATTACTGGTGAACAAATACAAATCTGGATTGCCGATTATGTACTCAAGGATTATGGCACTGGTGCTATCATGGCGGTGCCTGGTGATGATGAGCGTGACCATGCTTTCGCCATTCAACATCAACTGCCCGTAGTTGAAATTATCGACAGGTCAGAAATTAACAACGCGGAGATCGGAGACAGACAGGGTATCCTAATAAACTCTTCTTTTCTAAACGGACTTACTGTTGGTGATGCACTCTTATCGATGCTTGATTACCTTGAAAAAAACAAACTGGGCACACGTCAGATCGCCTATAAATTGAGGGATGCTAATTTCAGCCGCCAGCGTTACTGGGGCGAACCGTTTCCAGTGTTTTATGATGATGCAGGGCTTGTACATGAAATGGATGAAAACACACTTCCGCATGTACTACCGGATCTTGATGATTTCAAACCTTCACCTGATGGACGTTCACCACTGGCGCGTTTAGATCACTGGGCCAGACCAACGCCCGGCGTATATCGGGAAACGGATACGATGCCCGGGTATGCAGGCTCTTCGTGGTATTTTCTTCGCTACATGGATCCATCAAATCAAAATGCTTTTGCTTCTCCTGATGCTATTAATTATTGGCAAGATGTTGACTTGTATGTTGGTGGTGTTGAACATGCCGTAGGTCACCTGATGTATTCACGCTTCTGGCATAAGTTTCTGTATGACCTTGGATATGT
This sequence comes from Saprospiraceae bacterium, assembly GCA_031402955.1. GTDB lineage: Bacteria > Bacteroidota > Bacteroidia > Chitinophagales > Saprospiraceae > Opimibacter. The sequence continues at coordinate 18,428 of JANNSS010000137.1, read as the reverse complement.
ACCTACGGAGGAACCATTTAAAAAATTGGTTAACCAGGGCATGATACAAGGTATCGTCGAGAGTCTGTTATTGTTCAAAGATCGCAAAGGCGGCAAAGCACATTTCATAAGTTCTGAACTGGCTGCCGCTAGAGAAATACCTGCTGAATTGTTATCCGCAATTCCGGTGCATATCAGTTTTGTATCAGCTTATGGTCAGCCGACTTCTCACCTTGATAGCGATGGCATCGCCTCATTTATCAAATGGCGTCCTGAATATGCTGATGCTGTTTTTGAATGCTTTGATGGAATGTTCACTGCCGCAAAACTGACCGGAGCTACTTTCTACACGCAGTCTGAAGTAGGCAAAATGTCAAAGCGGTATCACAACGTAGTCAACCCTGATGATGTAATTGAAAAATACGGAGCGGATTGTTTCCGTATGTATGAAATGTTTCTTGGCCCGATCGAACAATCCAAACCCTGGGATATGATGGGCATTGAAGGTATCAATAAGTTTCTGAGAAAATTATGGTCATTGTTTTACAACGAACAGGAAGAATGGATAGTGACCAATGATGAACCAAAGGAAACGTCCTACAAAGTCCTGCACGCGACTATTAAAAAGACAGAAGAAGATATCGAGCGATTTTCATTCAACACAGCCATCAGCCAGTTTATGATCTGTGTCAATGAACTCCGGAAGACGGAAGAGCGCTCTTCCATGATACTTTCGCCGTTAGTTCAGTTGATAGCTCCATTCGCACCATTTATTGCCGAAGAACTCTGGCAACAGGTTGGACATAAAGATTCTGTTCATACTTCTCCATTTCCGGTATATGATGAAAAATGGTTAGTCAATACGACCATTATGTATCCGGTTTGTATCAATGGAAAGAAGAGAAGTGAAATCATTCTGCCAGCCGGCTCCCCAAATGAGCTGATCGAATCGAGTGCCAAAGAATTACCGGAGATCGTCAAATGGCTCGAAGGACAATCCATCAAGAAGGTGATCATCATCCCCGATAAGATGGTTAATATCGTGATCTGATCAATCGATGATCTTGAAGGTGGTGCGGCGGTTTTCCTGATGCTGATCTTCAGTACACTCCTCGCAAACGCAGTTGACAGACAGGTTTGATTCACCGAAGCCTTGCGCTACTAAACGTTTTGCAGGAATACCTACAGACATGAGGTAATCGATTGCAGCCTGTGCACGTTTCTGCGATAGTTCGAGATTGTATTCATCAGTTCCCCTGCAATCAGTATAAGATGAAAGTTGGATACGGATCGCCGGATTATTCTTGAGGATCGTAGAAAGGTTATTGAGCGATGGTTTAGCATCATCTCGAATCGCCCATTGGTCATAGTCGTAGAAGATATTTTCAAGCACGATTTCCTTGTTTCTAAAAATAGGATCAAGCTCCATGGTCTGGTTGATCGTCGTAATCGGTCTGTCAGGATTCCTTTCTACCTCTGCTGTATTCAAGGAATAAGTTGCGGCAAGATGATCCCTGTATCTCGCCGTAAACGTGTATTGCTTATTCCATTCCAGCTTAATCAGGAATTGACCAAGTTCATCAGTTACAAAACGTTGGTCAGACAAACCTTGTGTAATGATGATCGGTCCGTTAGGAAGCACTTTTTTTCCGACCCGCTTACTATTCGGATCATCCGCGACTTCAAACTGAGGTTCCATCACCCGCAAGGATATGAAAAGTTGATAATCAACTGGCTTCTCCTTTGGCACGTCATATTTAGGAACTTCCACAATATCAGTGCCTGGTTGCAAGCCTTTGAGTGAAAATGCAAAAATATCATCATTGCGTGCAGCCCCTCCTCGCGAAGAGGTAAAAAAGCCTTGCATCAGAACATTCTCTGCAGGTGCAGCAAATGTATCTACCATAAAACCAAAATCATCTGCACCGCTATTGATGGGTGATCTTAAATTGATCGGCGGGACCCATTGCCCTTCCTGATTGAAGTAGGTCTTAAAAATATCTAATCCACCAAGTCCAGCCAGGCGATCTGATGAATAGAATAAGGTGTCTTTATAAACAGTCGGGTATTGTTCCTGTCCGAGGGTATTAATGAATGATCCAAGATTGACTGGTTCGACCCAGGATCCTGAAGCCTCCATCTGTGTATAATAGATATCATGACCTCCTTGTCCTTCCGGGGCATCAGATGAAAAAAACAAGGTGGTACCATTGGCTGCAAAAGCAGGATGGCCATAATTTACTTCCTCCCGGATAAATGGAAAGGGTTCTGGTTCCTGCCAGATATTGCCACGCTTATTGCTGAACATTAATTTGCACCAGGCGTCATAGGCCTGTCCAGTGTAACATCTGGTAAAGACAAGCATCTGTCCATCCGGACTCAGGATAGCAGTGCCTTCATTATCTGATGAATTGATGACCTCGTCAAAAGGTGAGACTTCCTGGGTTGCGTTTTTAAATACATAGAGGTCAGAAAATGACCTTCCGGTCCATAGGTAGCTTTCGGTGGTTTCTTTTGAATCCCTGTCGCTGGTAAACATTAGTGTGCCGCGTCCTATAGGCACTGGGGCATAGTCAGCGGCTGTTGTATTAAAATTTACCTGCGAGATCTCATAGGCTGCATTCTTATTCCTTTTCCAATCGATGGCTTGCTTACACAGGGTGATATTGGAGCGGTATGCCGCATTGCCGGGAGAAGCCTTGAGTAAATCTTCGTAGGCCTGAATGGCTTCTATATACTTTTCCTGTTGCTTGAGGGCATCCGCGTATCGGTCAAGCGCTTCCGGGCCGAAGCCATCCTGATGTGCCTTGTAGTACCAGGGTGCGGCAGACGCTGGGTCATTCAGATTTGAAAATGATTCCCCGGCATAATAGGCCAGTTGTGCTTTATCCTCTTTTGACTTGCTTGCAGCGTATTCTGCTTCAAAGAGTTGGGTGGCAACAGAAAACTGTTTGACCTCATAGGCCTGCATACCTGTCTGCACTTTGCGGGTAAACGTGCAGGAGGTCCAGAGCAGACTAAGTGCGAATGTAAAAATGATAAGATTACGCATTGTGGGTATAACGATCCAGTGCATGGTACTGTTGCGAAATAACAATTCTATATGATCAAAAATTTGTGCCTTTTGGGCAAATAAAAAGGGGAAAACCGTTTTGACACGATCCTCCCCTTCTTTCAATAGAGAACATTATTATTTGATATCCGCAGTGCGCTTAAAGCTATGCGTTACTTTTTCTTTTGACTTAATATCCCCTGAAAGGTCCACCAGGATCGGTGCAGCAATGAAGATGGTACTATAAGTACCTGAAATCAACCCTACAATCAATGCAAAGGCAAAGCCTTTGATACTAGCTCCCCCAAAAACAAATAAAGCCACCACAACAAAAAATACTGTCAATGAGGTAATTAAAGTACGGCTCATCGTCGTATTGAGTGACATGTTGAGAATCTCTTCTTTGGTCTTGCCAGTGTAAATGCCAAAATTTTCTCTGATACGGTCAAAGATGACCACAGTATCGTTAATAGAATAGCCGATAACTGTCAGGATAGCCGCAATGAAAGTCTGGTCAATTTCCATGGAAAACGGTAGTAATCCCCTTAACAGAGAAAAGACTGACAAAACTACCAGCGCATCGTGGAATACTGCGAGCACAGCACCGAAGGAATATTGCCATTTGTTGAATCGGATGAGGATGTATATAAATATCAATAACATGGCGACTATACCCGCGTAAAAGGAACTTTTCTTGATATCATCCGCGATCGTTGGTCCAACTTTGGCAGAAGAAGTAATGTGTGTGCCTGAATAATCAGTGACCATAAAATTTTCCATTTTAAGATCATCACCTGCAACTGCTTGTACCCCTTCAAAAAGCTTAGCACTAACATTTGCCTGCGCTTCAGTTGAAACATCATCAATCAGGTAACTGGTCGTGATGTTGTATGTGTTTACGGCATCAATTGCCTTTACGATTGGTGTTCCTCCAAATGAAGCAGTCAGTGATGCCCGGAGTTTTTCGACATCCACATCAATACCTTCTTCAAATTGTACATTATAGGAATAACCTCCGCGGAAATCCACGCCTAGTTCGAATCCCCGTGTAAACATGGAAATCAAACCTGCTGTAATGAAAACGGCAGAACAGATATAAGCGATTTTCCGTTTTCCTAGCCAATCCACATTGATATTGGCAAAAGTATTCTCGGTCAACTTGGTTGAAAATCCAATTGTATTGCCTTTAGCCACCCACCACTCAATGATGAGACGACCGACAATCACAGCTGTAAAGAAAGAGAAGACAACCCCGATCAAGAGGGTAACAGCAAATCCTTTAATAGGTCCAAGGCCAAAATAAGCCAAAACCAATGCACTGAGAATCGTTGTTACGTTAGCATCGATGATGGCTGAATAAGAGTTTTTGAAACCGTCTGAAATCGCGGTTTTCAAGGTCTTTCCTGCACGTAGTTCTTCTCTCGCACGCTCATAGATAATAACGTTAGCATCCACAGCCATACCGATGGTCAGAATTACACCCGCGATGCCGGCAAGCGTCAGCACCGTACCCAGAGAAGAAAGGGCACCAAAGATGAAAAAGAGGTTAGCAAGAAGAGCAATGATCGCGACCACGCCACTTCCGCTGTAATAGAATATCATAAACAACATCACCACAATCATGGAAACGATCATGGCAATCATTGATTTAGTAATATTATCTTTTCCTAATGAAGGTCCAACCAGCGTGTCCTGAATGATTCTGGTACTTGCAGGCAGCTTACCGATTTGGAGAATATTAGCCAGATCCTGACCCTCCTGAATGGTGAAATTACCAGAAATGCGGCTATCCCCTGTAGTGATCGGCTCATTTACTCGTGGTGCAGAGACCACTTCATCATCAAGCGCAATTGCTATCTCACGGTTATTGTCCTGGGCAGCCTTGGTCGTCATATCCGACCAGATTTTTGAACCCAGGTTATCCATCCTCAAGGTCACCGCGACTTCATTAGTCATCGGATCAGGATTGGAGGTGGCAGTCACTATTCTGTCACCTTCGAGAGGTGCTTTATCAGAACCGCGTTTGATCCTGATAGCATAGAGTTCATATTGATCTGTTACGACACCATCTGCATCCATCATCGGTTTAGAACTCCACATGAATTTTACATCTTGTGGGAACAATGGTCTGATCTGCTCATTTTCAAGCATTTCATTGACAGCATTGATCTTATTGCGGTTAGCAACACCCATCACTGCAAAAGGATATTGAATCGTCTGGCCATTATAAAAATTGAGGCTCAACTGAGATAACAGTGGACCTGACTGGCCTGTAGCATCCCCATTGACTGGTACCTCGTTAATGGTCATTGTTGAATCAACAATATTCCCTAAAGAGTCCGGTACAGGGGTATACACTGTGTCCAATCTCATGAGGTTTGTATCTGTAGCTACAAAGCTGGTATCTCCGGCGGCGATTTTTGTCAGCTTGGTATCCGCAGCTGCAAAAGCTTCCAGAATACCTGGATCAGAAACGCGGTACACGTCCCAGAACTCGAGCTTAGCAGTTGATTGAAGATATGACCTTGCACGTTCGGGGTTATCGATACCCGGGAGTTCTACGAGGATAAGATCTCTTGTTTTGTCAAGGGATACATTCGGTTGAACGACACCCAGTTTGTCAATACGGTCCTTAAGACGTTTGAACGTGAGGTCTACTGTCTCATTTGCTTTCGCGCGGAGGACACGTACCACTTCACCATCAGTCGACTCGAAATTGATCTCCTCTCTCAATGTTGCATTGCGGGAGAAAATCGGACCGAGTTTTTGACCATTGGAGACTTTAGCCCATTCCTGTGCAAAGAGACTGATGTAGTCGGTTTGTGCATTCTTCAGCGCCTTATCGGCATTATCCAGGGCCAGTTTAAATGCTGGCTCTTTAGTTCCACTGGAAAGATTTTCCAAAAATTCCCTCAGGTCAACCTGCAGTACGGTACTGATACCGCCTTTGAGATCGAGTCCGAGTGCTATTTGTTGTTGCTTTAATTTTTCATAGCTGAAAGCGCCGAGCAATGGGATCGTAATCACGGGCTCGCTGGACATTGAATCCAGGTAGTTAGCCCTGGCCAGTTTGTAAGCTATACTCTTGGCCCCTTCGTCAGTGATGCTTGCCGTAGCTGAGGTGGCAAACTTTTCAGCATTCTTTTCCACTTTACGGGTGGGAATCAAATAAAGGTATTGTAACAAACAAACCACAGTAAGCAGAATCAAGAAAAACTTGATTATTCCTTTGCCTTGCATATCAATATAGTTAGGTAATAGGTATTAAAAAAACGCTGCAAATATAAGCCTATTTACGCAAGCGGCAGGGTATGTTCCAATCTTAAAATATTAAATTTGTTTTTTAATTTTAACTATCTGTTTATCAGTACTATATACACATTTGTCAGCAAATATATCTTTGGCATCTGGCCTTCAAGGCCCAGCATAAGCACTTTTGTGTGGGTCAGAGGCAACTTTCATCCTGATCGGTTTTGATTTGAGGCTGTAAGACAAAATGCCTATAATTGTGCCTTAAACCAAGAAAAAAAATCATACATGGACCAGGATCTGAGTTTGTTGTCTGCTGAGGAAATCAGCTTGTTGAAAGATGCACATGCGTATATCACGGTACTTATAGCCGGAGCGGACGGAAACATTGACGCCGATGAGTTATCATGGGCTGATAAAATTGCCCAGATCCGGACATTTGCCGGAGATGAACGCCTAAAGGATTTCCATGAGGCTGTTAATCAGGAGTTGCATGAAAAGATTCAGCAACTGATTGCCGAGCTTCCAAAAGAAACTGCTAGTCGCAATCAAATCATTTCGGATAAACTAGCACAACTCAATCCTGTGCTGGCTGCCCTCCACCCTTCTATCGGAGCTTATCTCTATAAAGGATACATCAGTTTCGCAGAACGAATCGCAAAGGCTTCCGGCGGCGTGTTGTCCTTCTTTTCGATCGGCCCTGAAGAGAAAAAATGGATTGGCCTGTCTATGCTGACACCGATTGTGTATAAGGTGGAAGAGGATGAAGAGGAGTGAAGAGTGAAAAGTGAAGAGTGAAAAGTGAAGAGTGAGTAGTGGGGCAGTTTGGAGTTGTATTGATTTAAAAATATTTTGATGTGCTTTTGATTTCCTATTTGGTGGCATTTCTTCTTTCATTGGGGGGAGATGAAATACAGTCATATTCTATTGTGTGTCTACCGCTACCTGACCATAGGGTGTGGAGTGCAGAATTGAAAAAGTATGTTTCTGCTGACGGGAAAGTCAATTATCAAAGCTGGACAGAAAACCAAACTGCACTGGATGGATATCTCGCCCAACTCGCCGGTACACAGCCGCTTTCTAATTGGAGCACGAATGTTCAGCTTGCATACTGGATCAATGTGTACAATGCTTATACTGTCAAATTAGTCCTTCAGCATTATCCGGTCCAATCTATCAAAGATATATATCAGGGAAATCCATGGGACAAGGCGTGGATCAATCTTAGTGGTAAAATGTATTCACTCAACCAGATAGAAAATGAGTACATCCGACAACGATTCCGTGACCCCCGGATTCATTTTGCCTTGAATAGTGGTTCACGCTCCTGCCCTCCTCTATTGAATGAAGCCTATGATCCCGCCAGACTTGATGTACAACTTTCTTCCAGGACTAAATCATTTATCACAGATCAACAATACAATCAAACAACAACGCTTCCCATCCGTCTCTCCCAACTTTTCGATAGATATAAAGATGATTTCAAACCTGATGTCATTTCGTTCCTGAATACTTTCACGACAACACCTATTAGCAATAAGGCGGTGATTGGGTATATGGAGTATGATTGGTCATTAAATGAAAAGTGAAAAATGAAGAATGAAAAATGGTCAGACGTGAGGCGTGAGACGTGAGTAGGTGAGGCGTAAGAAACGAATACTCTGGAAGCTGGAAGCTGGTAGCTCAACAAAATCCAGTGAAGCAAATAAATCCCTCTGATAGCTGATTGCTGATAGCCGACAGCTAACAATGTCGTGAGAAGTAATTAAAATACTCTGGCAGCTGGAAGCTGGCAGCTAACAAAGTGAAGAGTGAAAAGTGTATCCCTCTGACAGCTGAAAACTGATAGCTTCTAAACGTTCCGATTGATGCAGTTGAGATCTACGAAAGCTTGTTGTAATCTCTCGACAAACGTCTTCTCTCCGGCCCGAAGCCAAACCCGTGGATCATAATATTTTTTATTTGGCTTATCATCCCCATCAGGATTACCGATCTGGCCTTGAAGATAACCTTCATTCTTCTTGTAGTAACCGCGGATACCATCCCAGAATGCCCATTGCATATCCGTATCGATATTCATCTTGACAGCGCCGTAGGTAATAGCTTCCCGGATTTCTTCCTGGCTGCTGCCTGAACCTCCGTGGAAAACAAAATTGATCGGATTGGGGCCCGTTTTATATTTTTCCCGGATAAAATCCTGCGAGTTTTTTAGGATCACAGGTTTAAGAGAAACATTACCTGGTTTATAAACACCATGCACATTGCCAAATGCTGCTGCAATTGTAAAATCAGGGCCAATGGCCTTCAGCGCTTCATAAGCATGTGCCACCTCTTCCGGCTGTGTGTATAATTTTGAATTATCAATACCCGTATTGTCAACACCATCCTCTTCACCACCTGTGACCCCAAGCTCTATTTCAAGCGTGATCCCCATGGCCTTCAACCGTTTAAAATAAGAAACACAGATTTCAATATTCTCATGCAGCGGTTCTTCAGAGAGATCGAGCATATGGGAGCTATAGAGTGGCTTACCATTTGCATCAAAATATGTTTCCTGGAAATCCAGCATACCATCAAACCAAGGCAGCAGATTCTTTGCGCAATGATCTGTATGCATAATGACCGTCACCCCATAGGCTTCCGCTACACGATGCACGTGCTCAGCTCCGCTGATAGCACCCAGCACAGCAGCACGCTGACCATCGTTGTTCAGTCCCTTGCCTGCATAGAAGGCAGCTCCACCGTTACTGAACTGAATGATAACGGGTGATTTGACCAACTGAGCCGTTTCAATTACAGCATTAATGGAATTGGTACCGATGACATTGACAGCAGGTAGTGCATAGTCGTTTTCATTGGCATGGTTGAGCAGATCAGTTACTTCCTGGCCATGTAATACTCCGGGACGAAATTTGGTGGATGCGGACATATTGTTGCGAGTTGTGAGTTGTCAATTGTGAGTTATGAATTGTCAGTTTTGAGTTGTGAGTTGTGAGTAAAATGTAAAAATACATTATTACGTACGAAGGAGATATGGACAGTGGATCAAACGATTCCTTTGGCACTAAGATAGCGTTCGGCATCGAGAGCGGCCATACAACCGGTACCTGCTGCGGTAACTGCCTGGCGGTAAACCTTATCCGCGGCATCGCCTGAGACGAATACACCTTCGATTTTGGTTTTACTGCTGCCTGGTTCCGGAATAAGATACCCTGCTTCGTCCATATCAAGCCATCCTTTGAAAATATCCGTATTCGGTTTGTGACCGATGGCCACAAAAAAACCTTTTACCGGAATGACTTTCTCATCACCCGTCTTTGTATTTCTTATCCGTACGGCTTCAACATCAGTATCGCCCAGTATTTCTTCTGTCACTGAATTCCAGTGGATGATAATATTAGAGGTCTTCAATACGCGCTCCTGCATGATCTTGCTAGCCCTCATTTCATCTCGCCTCACGATGAGGTGTACATTCGGACAAAGTTTACTGAGGTACATCGCTTCTTCAGCCGCCGTATCTCCAGCTCCAACGACTGCGACATCCATATGACGGAAGAAAAAACCATCACATACTGCACAGGCCGAAACGCCTTTATTGGTCAGTCTTTTTTCAGATTCCAGTCCAAGCCATTTAGCACTCGCACCTGTGGATATAATGATAGCATCTGCTTCTATTTCATCACCGGAATCTGTCCATGCTTTGTGTACCGGGCCTGAAAAGTCGACTTTTGAAATCAGGGCATACCTGACATCCGTACCGAATCGCTCTGCCTGCTCTCTGAATTCGTCCATCATCTGGGGACCTTGTATTCCTTTAGGGTAGCCAGGATAATTTTCTACTTCCGTGGTAATCATCAACTGGCCTCCAGGCTCCATACCTGTGTATACTACAGGTTTGAGACCTGCCCTTGCGGCATAAATCGCCGCGGTATAACCCGCAGGTCCGCTGCCAATAATCAGGCAGTGTACTTTTTTACTCATTATCTGGTCTGTTTTATTATGTTCAATACTCAGCGATAGAAACCAAAAAAATAGCATTTGGTTATACTGAGGCGCAAAAGTAAGGGAATACTTAACAACTGTTTAGCGGATTAGTAAGGTTATTGGTCTAAGGATGGTACCTGGATATGAGGTAAAGCACTAAATTGAGTTAAGATTTGTTAAACACCAATATGTTAAATCTCCTTTATCCGATCAGTTTTCTGCTTGCCCTCACGGGATTGATCCTCTGGTTTTATTTTAAAGAAAACCGGTCGATGAGCCGCAAGATGAGCAGTCTTTTCCTGGTCTCGTTCATGGTCTACCTTTTCTCCCTTGCATTTAACGAGGCCTCTCTGTCCTATAAGCTTCTGATCCTCTTCCGCGACATGGTCATTCTCGGTGTAGTGTCTCAGCTTTTCAATTACCTGAAGAGTAGCGCCCTCCTGGTGCTTATTGCAGCGATTGCTATCTACGGGTTGATCCAGTTTGTCGGCTTCAATATGCTATACGCAACATTTCCGGAAGCGGAAAAATCTATTACGGAAGCTAATGATGAATTTGAACTGCTCGTGGAAACGGAAAACGGCGGTATCCCCAAGGCATATGAACGGCTCATCAAAAAATACGGATTACGGGTTGAGCCTGCTTTTCAACTATCAGATCCAACACTAAGCCGTCTGGATGAATTTCTGGCCGTCGGTATTCCGGATGAAGCAGAAAATAAAACTACTGAAATCATCCGCGAATTAAAACGATTGAGCGGAACACAGTTCATTGAATACAATGAAGTCATTCAGTTAGAAATAAAAGAAGCGGTGGCCACCACGCCCACTGTGAGTGCAAAAAACGTCAATGATCCAATGGCTCGTCTTCAATGGGGCTGGGATGCGATTCAGGGAGACCAGTTACATGCGTTTTTAAAATCTTCCGGCATCAAGCCAAAGAAAGTAGCTTTCATCGCCATTGTTGATTCAGGAGTAGACGCGCAACATGAAGATCTGAAAACTCAGTTTCAATCCAATGGCACATCAAACGATACGGATCCACTGGGGCATGGAACACACTGCGCAGGAATAGCTGCTGCTGTATCCAACAACGGACTCGGTATCGCTTCATTGGTTCCAGATGCTTCTTTTGTTAAGGTGACCAGCATCAAGGTGATGAATGCGATGGGCATAGGCAACCAACAAAGCACAATCCAGGGGATGATCAGGGCAGCCGATATGGGTGCAGATGTTATCAGCATGTCACTAGGCAGCATTTCATCCGACAGCCGCCAGAAAGCCTATGAGGAAGCTGTAAAGTATGCGAATGCCAAAGGCTCTATTGTCATCGCTGCTGCGGGCAACAGCAATCATAATGCTAAAGACTATTCTCCTGCAAATGCAAAAGGAATTATTTCGGTGTCAGCTCTTGGGCCGGATCAGCGAAAGGCACCTTTTTCCAATACAGTCAAGGATCTTTCTTATGGTATTGCTGCTCCGGGTATGAAGATATTATCTACGTATCCAAATGGACAGTATAAAGAAATGGATGGCACCTCGATGGCTACACCGATGGTTGCTGGACTGGTGGGCATGCTTAAAGCATTCAGACCTGATATTACGACACAAGAGGTTTACAATATTCTCTATGAAACTGGTAAGGCGCTTCCGGACGGTAAATCAACCGGTAGGATGATTCAGGCGGCGGATGCGCTTGAAAGAGTCGCCGACTAGCAAGGAGCAAGGAGCCAGGATTTAATTACCAGATGTATCTGCAGGCTTTTTCGAGGAGTTTGAAATCACCTTCTTCATCACCTTTGAGTTCGATGGTGATGGCGGATTGTTCATAGATGGGTTTCCTGATTGAAAGCAGATCGTTGATTTTTAGACTTGCTTCGGAATCATCAAGGGATGCAAGTAATGGTCTTGATTTTCTAATAGTCACTAAGTGATCACGGAGGATTTGATCTGGCCATTGCAGATAGACGGTGACACCATGTAAATTCATCCAGGACATATTGTCTTCAAAACAAGGGAGACCTCCTCCGGTAGAGTTGAGGGATTTTGGATAAAAAGTAGTCTGTCTTAGGATGTCGGATTCAACCTGTCTGAAATAGAGCTCACCAAAAATTTCGAATATCTCAGGAATAGTCATTCCAGCCTGGGCCTCAATCACTGAATCTGTATCGAAAAACGGAACTTCCAGGTTCGCAGCTACACGCTGCCCCAGACTTGATTTTCCGCTTCCCATAAATCCAACGAGGTAAATACGCATGTCGGAATCAAATGTAATAGATTTGCAACGTGGTACGAATAACAATATTGATCTCCGGATGGATGCTCCTGATGACGATTGGATGCAAGGACGCAACTACTGGTTCAACACCATCATCTGAAGATACCTTCGAACCTACCGGGAGCATGGCGGATCTGGTCTATAATCCAGTGAGGTCTGATGGCACTATTGATAGTAGTTACCTCCCTATCCTGACCTGGGATGAAGTAGTTTATGATTTCGGGTCGATATTTGAAGGAGATGTGGTCACCAAAGACTTTTCTTTCACCAATACGGGCACAGCACCTCTCCTCATCCTGAGAGCTACATCCACTTGTGGTTGTACGATCCCGGAATGGCCCAAAACACCGATTGCACCAGACAGCACCTCTTCTATCAAGGTGAAATTCAACTCATTACACAAAGCTGGTGATCAAAGCAAAGAGGTGACTATATTTGCAAACACTTTTCCCAATAGTTCGAAAATAACGATCAAAGGTAAAGTGGACACAAAAAATTAACCTGATGATGATTTCACTCTTTTTTTTGCAAGCATCCCCTAGCATGCTCGGCTCTTTGTGGCCACTTTTGCTCATGTTTGTCGTGATCTTCTTTTTCTTTATTCGTCCTCAGGCGAAAAAACAGAAAGAACAGGTCAAATTCCTTGAATCCTTAGATAAGGGTGAAGAAGTGGTGACCGCCAGTGGTTTTATCGGACGTGTCAATAAAATTGAAGGAAGTATTGTAACGCTGACCATTGCAGAAAAAACTTTTGTGCGTGTGACGAAAGGTTCTATTTCGAAAGAAATGACGGAAGCTTACCGCAAGTCTGATTCGGCATCGGCTGAAGGGTCTTCGAGCTAGAAATCTCTATTGCCCCCTGGCCCCCTGAAGGGGGTAAAAGTTTATTCATGCCATTGGATTGAGTTCTCTCTGTCAACAAAAGAGATTGCCGTTGCAGGAGTTTGCTCCTGGGACAACCAGAAAACCCAGCGAAATTACAATATAGAATATAAATTGGAATTATCATGGTTGCAGGAGCAAACTCCTGCAACGGCTATGGCCTTTATAGTATAGCAATGGTAAACACACAAACAGGTTGTGTAGCAGATGCAATCCTAACTAGATAGACTCCAGCGGGTAAAGGCTTCTTAAAAGTCAGAACTGAAGTCTGATTTGCTTCAATGTCTTTACGCATAACAATCTGACCATCCATATTGATCAGTTCAATGAGGCAGGATTCAGAAAATGGATTTTCAATATGGAGAAATGAACTTGCCGGGTTCGGATACACTTTCCCTCCGTTGATTAAATCAGTGTGTACGGAAGTAGGATTCAATTCACCCCATCGTGCTTCAAACTCTTGTCTGAAGATATTGGTGACACGCTGATCATGGATGATGAGTGTGTTTTCATCATTGATGTTGTCAGCACTCCAGGTCCAGTTGTGTGAACCCGTAATCACCAGCGGATCTGATTCCGGATACCCTTCGTCGATAATAGCATACTTGTGGTGAAAGATTGGGGAAGGATCGTGTGTAAGGACGCGAACACCAGCCTGTCGGAGTTGAGCAAGTGCACTCAATGAACTTTCTTCATCTTCAAGGATGACACGCACATCGATACCTTCTTCATGCAATTGAATAATCTCATCCACAAGATCATCCCTTGTCAATAAGAGCAATCCTATCAAAATCTGATGATCAGTAGATTGAATAGCTTCAATCAACTGACAATTGGTTTCATCTGAAGGAGAGAAATAGGACTCGATCAGTGCATCCCCAACCTGAAATATGTGTGAGGTATTATTGGTTTTGAAATCTCCATAGCGCGCACTTTGTCCCCACATCTCATTAAACTCCCTGAGATAATTGAGCGCCAATGCTTGATCGTGGATGACATAGGCATGGTTAGGATCTACTGTCAGTTGATTAGTGCTCAGGTTGGTGCTACCGGTCCAGAGCCATGCGCGATCAGGGTCATGTGCATCTGCGATGACAAACTTATTGTGCATGATCCCATCACCGCTGCGCAAAAGCAAAGGGAAAGAAAGCTGACCTTGCAGTGCGGTATTTGATGTCTCATCATCAGCGATGTACCGGACAGTTACACCCCGCTGAACAGCTCTCCCAATTGCCTGCACGATCGATACTCTGCCAGTATTGTACATCGACACTTCCAGCGTGGAAATAACATTGTCAATTCGTTCAATCAAATCATTCTCGATGGCAGATGATCCGGCAGCCAGTGGAGCACTCCCATCTGAATAGGATGCATTGATCGATCGGTTAAACAATATCTCGATCGGAGATGAACTCAAGGATGGCGTGCTGAAATAAACAGGCACTGAATGAAACACCTCACCTGAAGAATCCTGCTGGGTAAGCCTTGCCTGATAAATGATTCCGGGATCTAAGAAATCAGGTGTGACTTCCGCGTATCCACTCGACTGGCCTAAACTGATATTGATATCATAGCTCTCCTCCCCTATCCAAACATCTGTTGTTGCCTGCGGAATATCGCTCCATGACAAGACAAGAAGATTATTGACGAAAGAAAGATTTGGAGGAGCAATAAAATAGCATGCTCCCTCTGGTGCATCGATGATTTGCTGACACATCAATTGATACTGATCTTCAAACTTTGTCCAGATTCCTTCAACAACTACCGGTCGGTTAAATAATTGGAAGCCTTGTGAATGATGATTCTCTGCAATCCACAACCTGGCGATATTCCCCCTTTGGTCAAACAATTCATACCAACCTGCACTGAGTTCGCTTTCACAAGATTTAATACCAGCACATGGGATAATCACCTTCCTTGATTCAAATCCAGGGTTGGAGATGTCCTCCAGATTTTCAAGGGTAAGATTATTGATCTCTTCACCATTAGCAATGATTTGAAAAGACAAAACTGGTGACAATTGGAGTTCACCACGATATCTGGATAACACCCCTGTGATCACCACGGAATCACCTGATTGCGTCAATAGAAGGTCATTTGAATATGCTGCAATACCAGCACTAGTATCCTGGAGATACCTTACTACTCCAAATTCATTACCACAGGTGATAGTTCCTGTAGTTGTAACTACAGAGCCAACTGGCAGTGTTCGAATCTGACTAATAGTTTGTTGACCGTAGCTTGGAGAAGAAATCAAAATCAATACAAACCCAAAAAGCCATTTTAGGCCAAATAAAATTGGTGGGCAAGTGATCACAATTTTTCAACCTTGACATTATCGATCCGCCACGAGGTTGTTTGACCACCAGGGCCACTACCAACATATTTAAATCCAACCCGAACCGGACCAGAGAATCCTGAAAGATCAATAGTACCTGAAGGCACAAATGCATGTTCCGCATCAGAAGACAGCGCAATAGTTGCCGTTAATTGCTGCCATGTTGCTGAGGATACATCAGTTCCATTAAAATTAGAAGAAATCCAAACAGTCAGACCATCATGTACAAAGAAGCCGTACGCACTTTCAAAAGTTAATTTCTTTGCTTCGTCCAGTGCAATGGAAGGTGTAATAAACCAGGATTCCATTTCCGCTGCCAGATCACCAAAAGCAGTGGCCTGGGCATATGTATTTCCACCATCTACCTGAGACCGCCATTTTCGTGCACCTTTCACTGCGATGTTGGCCCATCCTGGTAAACTAATATCTACATTATCTGTAAGTCCTGTAAAGTCTTCATCCAGATCTTCACCACCACCAGTGCCACCTCCTGTCACATCCGAAATGTTACGCATGATCAGTTGGGGTGTATTGAATTCTGAAACAATAGCCGTGATTGTCACAAGACCGGTTGGAAGAGCTGTCTGCGAAAATGTGGAGGAGCTCCTTGTGAACAAAATCATACCTCCGGAAGCATCTGTCACTGTCACTGATCCATCAAAGACTGAATTGCCGGAGAGCGTGACATCCTTAATTTTCACCAATGTAGATTCCCATGCTTGAGCGTTGGTCAACAATGCTTGTAAGGTGGTTTCACGAGGTGTAACATCGCCCGGATTGCCTACAAAGGTTGCAGCCCCCAAGGAAAGTCCATCGACCTGTAGCAGACCATTAAACTCGCCCAAAAGACCTCCATTCAGATCGATGATTATCTCTGATCCTAATGCAAAAGAATGTACATCAGAAAATCTAATCGCAAGACCTCCAGTAGCATCTTGAATATATAGATTCCTACCTGTGACAGATTGTGAGCCAAAATCACTGATCACTATCCCTCTTATCTTCGTAGAAGAAATAGTGGTTGGGCTACCGGAATAGATCCCCCTTACGGAGTCGATAGGCGCCTGCGAACCACCTGTACCACCACCACATCGCTCCCCTTCCATTGCCACATCATCCAGATCACGAATCGTCAATTGATACGTATCGCCAAAAATGCTTAAGACTCCGGTGATCGTCCCGTTGCGTACAGGCGTAGAATCACTTGCAAAACTCGCATAGCCACTGGTCCGCAAGATCAAACGTTGATCAGCACAATCTTCTATTTCTCTGTTGGTATTCACTTGAAAGACGGCATACACTTCTCCCGCATCAGCAGCTATAAACTGCATTCCTTCAAATCTCACAAGCGTACTCACCAGCGAATCCTGAGCGTTGAAAGTCAGATCATCGATGGTTAATGTCTTTGGTGTTACATCATTTCCATACGTAGCAGGAACGATGTACTGATCGATCAGCGACTCAGGAATCCGTAGAAGTTCCGGATCGCCCTGGCCATCTGCTCCTACCCCGGCACCTAGCTGAACAAGACCATTATAATCACCGAGCCAAAGGCCTTTAGCTTTTACATACAACTTTCTGCCTACTGGATACAGGTTGTTCAGATCAGTCATCTCAATCCGCATCTCAATCCCACCCGTAGCATCCTGGATCACTAACTGTTTGAAGAAGTTACCAGCTGCGTCATTTGAAATAACAAGACCAGCGAATGTAACGTCATCTGTTATCTCTTCATATTGTTCAAGGGTATGCCTTGACTTGAGTTCGGCAATGGTAATGTTGACCGGAAGATTCGGATCATCCCCGCCTACCGGTGGCTCATCGAAATCAAGATCCACGCAAGAAACCGGAATCAGCAGAAATGCTGTAAAAAGAGCAATGGATAATCTATGTAAAATCTTTGTCATGACTGAAGGATGGTGTTTGGATGTATATTCTATTGTCATTGTATTCATTTCTATTGATTCAATTGATGTTTATAATTACTCTTCGGCCACTAATTCAGGCTAATTTGCCTCTCCATTTTTCACAACTCACAACTCACTTAAAACCTCATACTGCCTTGCAAGAAGAAATTCAACCCCTGCATATAGGAATAGCGTGAAGGAAAAGTGCTCGCATCTTTGTTTTCGTAATCGTAGCGGTATTGTTCATAGCCGCCATTGACATAATCCTGGTTGTTGAGCAGGTTGGTAATCCCAATATTCAGCCCAAAGATGGTTCTTGATTTTGGCCAGTTGACCATCCATGATTTATAGAAGGAGATATCCACTGTCCACGCCGGATCAATTTTCTCCTGTGCCAGGATTTCATTCCATTGCTCGCTTTGGTAGTCCACAAGCTCAACGGCAGCGGCTGTACGGCGCAGTGGGTTAAAGCTGATCCAGCTTTCCTGGAACCTGTTGACATTCAGGAAGAGGCTCCAGAACTTTTTCGATTTATAAATCAACCCTGCGGTATAAGCAGATTGCGGGGTGCCGGAGACATAGAGGTTCTGGGCATAGACTGTGATATCGTCCAGCAGCACTTCACCGTCATTGTCCTGGGTGACTGTAGCGTCAGGCCTTGAGGTATAGATATACTGGCCGATCACAGCAGCACCTTGTATGGAAAGGGTTGGCAATAGCTTGTATTCGAAGGCTGCTTCGATTCCGGTATGTTCCCTGT
>JANNSS010000136.1:0-2466 GCA_031402955.1 Saprospiraceae bacterium | reverse complement strand
GTTCGAGAACGACGGCTCCGTCATGAGTGGCTCGCTCGGTCCGGTGTGCGCACCCTGTACCTACGACTTCCCGTCGGCCCGCAAGCAATCCATCGTCGTCGACGATCTGATCATGGCCAGTGGCGGATTCACCGGCGCGTTGAAAACTGAAATAAACTCAACTGAAATATAAAAGCCCGGTTATCTGTTGAATGGATGGCCGGACTTTTTTTATTTTATAAGCCCTAATCTCCTAAGCCTATACTCTAAACCATATTGCAGGAGCAAACAGTTCGGCTAATTTATTTTGCATGAAATAAGCGCTCTAACAAGTCACATTGCTTATTAAATTTTTCAGGTTGGGTTTCTCTGAGCTTTTGCAGATTTTGCAATTTCCATCTCACTGAAGGGAAGTGCTGAAAATTATATATAGCCCAATCGGGCTCCAATCTGTTAAACGAAAGGAGAAATCCTCTGTCTTCTTCGGATAATTTTTCATGAATAGTTTCAACTAATTGAATTCGGGTCGCTTCAAAATCTTCATAGGTAAATGCTTCCTCCGTCATGCCATCAAATTGATTTTCCATAGCATTAAGTTGATCCTGGAAATGTGGGTCCAATAACTCAAGCAAAGGCCGCACACTTGATAGAAGAGCGTATAAAAGTCCTGCTTTGATCTCCTTAGTAAATCCTTCATTTTGAAGGATATGTTTTACATCAAACAGATCCCGGGGATGCTGACGATCCAAAGCTGCACAGATCTTACCACCAAGAAGTTGTCCAATGGGAACGGCAGACATCTCACAATAAGCCTCAAATTCATTTTGTGCGGTCTTGCATAAAGGCATTAGAGTCGGTGTGGATATAACACCTCTCATGATTTGATTTACTTCTACTTTGACTATTGCTTTTCCTCTTGATATCAATAGTTTGCTATGTTCTGTTTTATGAATGACTTTTATTTCAGAATCTAGCTTTTCAATGCGGGTTTTGATTCTTTCTAATGCTGCAGCAATGCTCAGAAGGGATGTATCCCTGTCTTCAATAGGAATATATGTCAAATCGATGTCGACCGAAACCCGTGGCATCTCACGAACGAATAAATTGATAGCCGTTCCACCATGCATTGCCAGCGTTTCTTCTTTTGCAACCTCCGGTAACACACTTAGTAATAAGGATACCTGATCTTTATAACCCTGGTTTTTCATTTATTTCCAATGCTTTAGGAACCGTTATTTCGTATTTGGATATATAAACACCATTTCTAACAAGACTTCGCTTTCCACTACCCAGATCGATCGTATTTAGGTTGATTTTTGAAAACCATTGATGCCCTGCCTTTTCTGCCATATACAGGAAAAGCCTTTTGACTTTCACTGAAGTACATGATTCAAGCAATTGTTGCACCTGGTCCGGACGTAACGCATTGAGGCCCTCCATAAGTTGGTAAGACTCCACTAAATCAAATTTAGATGGAGAGAGGTATAGGCATTCCATCATGGCACGAACCGGCCCGGATATGTCTATTGAGAAATTATTTGTTTCGTATTTAATTAAACCGGATTCTGCGGGCAGAAATGATGTGGCGTGATAATACAATGAGACATCCCAATAATTAGACTTAAACCATGTAGGGAGATTTTCATTTTTTCCACCGAATAGACTGACCTTTCCTCTGCCCATTTCCAGGTAATGCCCTTTGCCTTGAAGGATCAATGCATTTTTTGCACCTGGATGTATATTCAGCCCTGCCTGGCTTTGTAATGCATATATTGCTCCCAAATAACCTACCTGGTCACCAGTGCGGATCATCGCTCCGGTGCCGATAGAGGTCAGCCAGCTGCTCTTCCTGTAGCGCTTTTGGAGTTCAGGACTGTATCCGTTTTCTGTCAGCCACGACGATAACAGCACGATTCCCTTCGGTTGGGTAGCTAAAAGATGGTTTATTTTTGATGACTCTACGGTACTCATAGTACCAATATACAACAAATTTTAAACCAATTTTATACTCCAGTTTGATTTTATCGCCATTTGGGTACTTTTAGTACCTTTTTGACGTTTAAAATAAACTAGGTTTTTTCCTTATTCTAGCGAACGAAAAGTTGTACTATTGAATATGAACCCTCTAAAGCCTCGACTAGTATTGTTCTTGCTTGTCTTAACTGGCCTAACCCCTCCTGGACAATTTCAATTCCTGAGTGCCCAAACCTCTGTTAGTGTTTACGATACTTCATATTCAGCCTCCAAGAAATTCGCTACCACAACTAAATCCCACATCCGCCTCGACAACATTACCGAAGATTCCCTCTCCCACCTATTCACCAACCTCCTTACCGAACAAATCATCCCCCACTGGCTCGGCACCCCCTGGTCCTTCGAAGGCCACACCTCCTACCCCCGATCCGGCGAGATCGCCTGCGGCTATATCGTAACCAAGACATAGAAGGATGTTGGAATCAACCTGGACCGCTACAAGTATGCCCAACA
>JANNSS010000135.1:0-18446 GCA_031402955.1 Saprospiraceae bacterium | reverse complement strand
GACAATGGCACCGGTATATTTACGGACAGCGATACACTAAAGTCCATATTGGGTGCCGATGGAGGTGATGTCCTGATTCATCCACAAAACAAGAACATCATTTATGCAATGACCCAATTGGGCAATCTATTGAAATCGACTAATGGAGGGCAATCATTCAGCGGTATTTCTCCTTTTCAACATGATGATAACAATCCGGGCCCGTTTATTACAAGTTGGGATATGGATATGAACAATCCGGATACCATCTATGTCGGATGGGCGAAAGACACCATTTATAGAACCTTCAACGGCGGGGCCAGCTGGACGAAAGTCAAAATGCCAGGGGGCTTTGATGAGGCAGTCCGAAGCGTATCGGTCGCATCAAACTCATCCCGGGTGTATGCCTTGACTTGCTCTGTAGCCTGGCGTTCCTCAAATTATGGGGCTACATGGACACAATTTGATACAATTTATGCCCCTGGTGGATGTTACACTTCCATTTCTGCCAATCCTTCGAATCCGAATAAAGCCATTCTGACACGGGGTGGGTTTGGTCCAGGATTTAACAGAGTATTGGAATATAACTCTACCACCAATGTCACAACCCCTATTCTCGGCACAGGAGGTTCGCCCGGCGTATTACCTGATGTGCCTGTGTCGATTGCAACACGTCATGCCACTAATCCTGAGATATATGTAGGCACTGATATCGGTGTTTATTATTATTCTGACAACAATACAAATGCCGGCTGGACAAAATTTAAAAGAGGACTCCCTAATACGATCGTGCGGGATATCGAGATATATGAAGCGGAAGGAATCATGCGTGTTGGCACTTTTGGTCGCGGCATCTGGCAATCCGACGTCTGGGATGATTGTTCGTATGAGCTCACACTTACACAAGGCAATGATCCTGACAATGGCATGCCCGGTACTCAGTTTAATGAGGCCGCTGACATCATCACCTCGACCAGGTTGATCAATGGCCCCAATGGAAATGTCACCTACAAAGCCGGAGATCTCATTATCCTCTCCAATGGTTTTCGGGCTACCGAAGGCAATACAGTGAAGATAGGACTGAAGCCCTGTGGTATTAATCTTAACTAAATGAGCTGTCAGCTTTCAGTATTCAGCTACCAGCTATCAGTCTTCAGTCTTAAGTCAGCAGTTGGCAGTTGGCAATTTACAGTCAACAGTCGTCACTCAAGTTCAATTACTCACAATTCACAACTCACAATTCACGACTCACGTCTCACGACTCACGACTCACCACTCACCACACACATCAAGAAGATGTATCGTTTACTTGAAGTCAGCAATAAGACAGAAGCGATTGCGAAGTATAATAGGGGAGAGGTGTAAGCACCTGTGTCCATTAGCGTATAAGTTTTTCCAGGAACAGATTAACAACCTCCACCAGAATCAGCAAGATAATAACCCACTCCAGCATATTGCTTTTCCGTTGTTGTGCCAGGTCTGTAAATAAATTCAGGTTATCGCGAACAATTTGTAATTGATAATCGATCTCCCGAAATCGAATTCTAACATCAAATGTTTTTCGCAAGCCAAAGTCAATTTTGCTGAGGTACTCGTCTTCCCATGTTTCCTCGGGCGAATCGAGAATATAAAAATTATCCGCAATTCTATTTTTTATGTTGAGCACTTTGCCGATAAACATTTTCAATTTTTTTAAAGATATTTTAATCCTTCCGTATTTTTCAAGCTGTTGAGTGTAAATGGTCGTTTCAATCAATAAATCTTCAGCCAGTTTCGAGAAATAATCAAGCGCCACGGATTGTGCAACATTGAGCATCACAATGCGAATGACATTTGGATTAGGCTTGCTGATGTGTATTTCGTTGTATTCAAAAGCATCCTTATTGGTCGTTGTATTGATAATGAATTCTTCGCGCATCTTTTCAGCTAACAAGTTCTTGCATAGCGGTTTGAGGTATTCGATCATATCGCTCATTTTGAGCTCGTCATAACCTACAAATACAACCACACCATACGCCAATAGATAGAGATACTGCTCCTGATCATTTGTATAAAAAATATCCGAAGATGACATATAATGCTCAGTGTCGGTAAATCCCTTCCGAAACCTTTTTATGTCTATGCTTTCGGCAATGTGAAATGCAATAACTTTTTTCATGTGTATATCTTTTTAAGATTCACTTGCCACTATAGGATCAAAATTACCTTTTTCTTTTGGTCGCCAATGGTGGGTTTGGCAAGTTTATTCAATTCGCACAAGGTGCTGACAATGTGGGAGACTACTTCGTCGTAACGAGGTTATTAGATACGCCTTTTACTTTTTCCATTATTCGCCATGGCTGAGTTGAGCTAGTGGGGCAATAGCAAAGGAGAGTGTTACAAGCATATACCTACAATGAAATGGTGTTCCACAAATGGTAGCAACTCAAAAGCTCCAAATCTCAGGTGATGGAAGAGTTAAAAAATCAGGCTTTATCCGCTGAAGAAATCACGACCGTGTGGGAAAATTATTACCATTATCGCATCGACAGGCGCAATACCCGCGGTTGGTTATTGATGGGTATAGGAGGCTTCTTAGGCCTGGTCAGCTGTGTATTCACCATGTTGGATTCACTGCCTGATTTCCGTGGGCTATTTATGTATGGCTTTACAGGCATTGCCGTTTCAGGGGCTTTGTATGGGTGCTGTCTGGTGATGAAGAAACCTGGCGATGAGGAAGCGTGATACCCAGGTTTTAGTAAGGCTTTTCAGTGCCTGGATCATCAGGCTTTTCTATTCGTTTATTCATTGGTCTGCTTGCTTATGTTGATTGATTGCCCATAGGCAAAGGAATCAAAGTAATGCATTTCCAGTTGCATCGCAGCCGTAAGGTCATGAATGGGCTTTAAGGAAATCTCCGTTCCGTTTTCACCCTTGACGGCATAGTGGAATGGATTGTCCAGGTCTTTAATGAGCAGGAACATATACGAAATCAGGAAGGTAACCAGTATGGTGAAAAACATGGAAGCATAGAATGGATCAATCTTTATGATGATCAGGCCTACCGCAATCAAGAAGCCCATGGCTTCCACAATGGCATATGCAGTTCCGATAAACTCCGTATCCCGTATGGTATCAATGCGGATGATCAGCCTTCTCAAGGTTTGTTGTTCATTTTTCAATTTAATGATATAGTTTGGCTGAATGCCCTCCCGGTCAAGTTCCACGATGAAGTCATTCATCATACTGATTTTTTCCAATAAGGCTTGTGTCCTTACTCTCTTATAAAACCAGTCCATCATGACTTGCAGAAAGGACTTTTGAAATAGAATAAATAATCGTGCGGTTTCTGAATCTTTCCCTTTAAAAATGGTATAGGTATCATCATAAAGGCTTCGTATGGAAGCTGAAATCTCGCTTGGAATTTTCTCGCTTTCCTTATAATCAGATAGCACGCCGCTGATCAAAAAACCGATCAGGAAGATGGTGCCTGCTACCAGGCTCGTAAAGAGGGCATTGAGTTCCATCACTTCCAGACCGAGGGAGTGGGCAAGGTATTTTAACAGGCCCACCAGGGTGACCAGGGGAATAAGTTTTATGGCAACGGACCATTTTCTGAAAAAGGTATGCGTGAAGGCTGGAAATATATTGAGGTACTTCATGTGGATATAAAAATTGCGCAGATAGAAAATGCACGTATCAGGTAGGAATTCATTGAAGGCTGGGGATCATGTAGCATAAATCACCTATCTCCAGCTGCACGTATTGTATCTGCCCGTTTGGATGGATATTTATCCACTGGATAACCAGGGTCAACAATGCGCCAAATGTATACTATTTCTAAACGATTATTTCATTTGCCACTGTAAGAGGCCCGGATAGATCAATATTTAACCTTGTGTTTACAATGAATTTCCATGCCGGGTAATGGGGGTCAGGCAAGGATAACATCTTTTTGCCCCTTCGAAATTTTCAGCGTTGCGAAATTTCTGTCCCCTTCGACTACATCACACACTTCCTCGTCCGCCCGCTCAGGGCAGCGCCTGTGTTCCTCCATCCCGTTTCTCTGCGACTAACAGGACTCCGGAAACCCCGGGGTCAATCGAATTGTAATTTCAAATTGATAAATTCCATTAACCCCGGGGTTGCGAAGCACACAGGGGTGATAAATTGCAGTTACAATTTCGAAGGCGAAAAAAATAGGATGATTTAA
Organism: Saprospiraceae bacterium; assembly: GCA_031402955.1. GTDB lineage: Bacteria > Bacteroidota > Bacteroidia > Chitinophagales > Saprospiraceae > Opimibacter. The sequence continues at coordinate 14,275 of JANNSS010000135.1, read as the reverse complement.
ATCAACGTGCTCTTTTCATCAGTTACTCCTGGCACATTAGCCGGCCGGATATGGAGGGGAGTAATCGAACACATGCTTGGCGACGATGTCATAAGGCACGATACTTTTATATTTTTTGCCTTTTCCACATCTTCATTGCTGCTCCATCCATGCAGATAGAATTATTCCACCAAAACAACCTTCTTAGTGACCATTCCTTTTAAGGTTTGCATTTTGATAAAGTACATGTTTTGCTGGTAGGCAGTCATGTCGATAGGTTCGTGAACCTGTTTTGTGCTGCTGTTGTACAGTAGTTTTCCCGTCGCATCATACACCTGAATATTTTGAATTAAATGATCAGGATCGCTTATATTAAATGTTCCATTCGTAGGATTTGGAAATACACTGATATTGTCTTTATTGATTTCTGCTATGCCTACAGGTCCATGCAGGATATTGATGTCATCTATATACAGGATATTGCTAAAACCCGCATGGGCTTCGAAACGAATTTTAAGCAGTTGTCCCATATACGCAGACAAATCAATATACGTTGTAACCCATTCGTCAGCCGCAGGCACAAAAGGCGTTGTGACGAAGTTGGAAACCGTAGTAAGGTCTTGCCCCCATTTCATATACAACGTATCCAAACGCTCACCACAATTATCCGTGGCAAGAATCATTAATGTATCCATGAAGATCGCTTCATACATGGCATACGCATGAGAAAATACTAAAAAAGGGCTTTCGGTTACATTGGTTAAATCAATCCGCATCGCACTTAAATAATCGGTGCCGCTTTGCGCATTGAAAAAATTTGCAGATGCTGAATGTGTTGAACTGCTATATGCTCCCACTGCAGTATCTTGTTTCCATATCACCCCGGATTGAAACCAGTCGGAAGGAGGAAAGGTTCCTGTTTCAAAACCTTCGTCAAATGGAAATGCCGCTATGGTAGTGCTTACAGAAATGTCAGATGTTTGGACATCGTTTAACGGATAAGCATCAATAGCACTATTTGGATCTGATGTATAGGCCTCAATGTGATGATAGCCTCCATCCAACGTTATGGTTGCCACCGTATCTATCACTGATTGATATGGTGCCAGGCTACCCGACCAGGCAATAGATTGCAAAGCGCCATTATCAATAGCATAATGAATGGTTGCATTGTAAAGTGTATCGCTTCCAAAGTTTTTTACTTTAAAGGCTAAAGGCGTTGTTACGTTATCGCAGTAATCATTTGGTTTTGGACTTGTAATTTTTGTGATGGCGGCATCAATAGTAATAGGTGCAACAGTTGTTAGCAGATCAATAGCATAGATTCCGCGACCATGTGTAGCTGCATTGAGTTTTCCGCTACGGTAGTTTATATCTAAATCCGAAACAATCACTCCCGGCAAATTCGAATTGAAAGCAACCCAGTCCGGCATGGTATCGTTTTTGAAAAACACACCGAAATCGCAACCTGCATACATGTCAGTATTTGCATTGTTTTGAATGACGATGGTATTGAACGGCACATTGGGAAGGGTGCCTGAAATATTGGTCCATGTCAAACCTCCATCCATGGTTTGATACACTTTTTCACCGTCGCGGAAACCTGAAAAGGTAACATAAACCGTATTCGGGCTATGGTCGCTGGTTTCTACATCGGTCATAAACGCTAGGCTTGCCGGCAAGCCAGCTGTGATATTGCTCCAGGTAAGACCATTATCATGCGTAACAAAAATATTGCGTTCAGACGCAGCATACAATGTAGCCGTATCAGCCGGTGATTGAGCCAGGGAGATTATCTTAAAGTTTGCATCCAATATCGGTGAAATAATTTGCCATGAATTGCCCGTATTGAACGATTCATAGATTTTGTCATCAGCTATAAACAGTTTTCTTGAATTCAGTGGATTGGCCAGGAGTGGTGTTACCCAGGCGCCCTGAAAGCCGTTGGGGGTAATCCATTTTGGAAACGTAATTCCGCCATCATTGGATCTGTAGATATCTCCGTTTTGCGCAGAAGCATAAGATATGTTTTCATCAGCTTTATCGAAACTACAAACCATTCCATCGGCATAAATTAGTACATACCAGTTTTGTCCATCAAAAAGCTGCGGTCCATTATCCTGTGCACCTCCCATCAGCAGATCAGGATTTAAGAAAGAAGAACTCAATTTGTAATACTGCGTAACATTCATACCATTGTTGAGTGAAGTCCATGTTTCACCAATATCATGGCTCACATATACGCCTCCATCATTAACAGCATAAAGCGTATTCGGATTGAATAATGAAAATTCCAGTTCGTGAAAATCAACATGTATTCCATTGTTAAATGAATTCATCGAATCAATTAGTGCAAATGTTGCACCTTTATTAATTGACTTTATGAGCGGTACCAGACCGATTAAAATCACATTCGTATCGACCGGTGACAAGGCTAAAGCCTTATCATAATTCCATTGGTGACCAAATGAGTCTCCAACGTTTTCTACAGCCTGGAAACTTATTCCTGCATTCGTGCTTCTCAACAAAAGACCTGAACCTCGAAGCACATATATTTTACTGGTATCGGCAGCAGCCACCCGCACTCTGGAAAGCAATGCCCCACCCCCGAAACTTTCGGAGTTAGCTACCGTAAAAGTGGCACCTCCATCATAACTTCTTTTCAATTTTAAGCCAAAATTAGTAATGGCATAATACTTGGATGCATCAAGTGGATTAATTTGAATATCGTAAACTCTTGAATTGTCTAATTGCGTCCAGGTAACCCCTGCATCCGTAGTACGATACAACCCCTTGTCACCGCCTACCAGCAGGTTGTTTGTTCGAACAGGGTCAATCAAAATGCGATAAACATTTTGCTTTTGCATTTGCTGATAGTTAAATCCGGTTTGTGTCCAGGTAGTACCACCATCACCTGACATGATAATGCCGCAAGAGTAATGTCCCTGATGATTATCTGATGTCCCAAAATAATTACCTATAGCATCACCTGTTGCTGCATATATGGTGTCAGGATGCACAGGATTGATAGCAATATCACTGATGCTCATACTGGGCAGGTTTTCATCTAGGCAAATCCAGGTTGTTCCTGCATCATAAGTTTTCCATATACCACCGCCCATCGTGCCCACATACAAGATGTTGTTATCCAGCGGATGTTGGGCAATACAGTTCATCCTGCCCACACCAAGCTTTATAGTTTGACTAAAATTTCCGGGGTCATAAAATGGTCCAATTTCCTGCCATTGATTGCTTGAACGTGATTTGTCTTGCGTATGGTAGGCAGCATAATTATTATAGGCATTATAAACTGCGTCGGCATCAAAAAAGGCTCCGGCTGGTCCTACACGTGGTAACATAAAATGCTCCCAACGTTTGAACTTTGCCATTGCATTATCCTTCTCCTTCTCTTCTTCATTGATGAAGCCATCCTTTTTTCCGCTCTCCATTTGCTTGAGTATTTCATCACGCACCTGAAAAAAGTTTTCTGCAGGTGGTGAGGAAGTTGGGCTTTGTGCCTGGATATTGCTTAAAGATAGGAATAGCAACATGGCGATGGAAGATAAAATGAGGTTTTTCATTTTGATGTCTGTTTTGTTACGATGATGTATTGGCGTGAATTTTATAAGGTGAATTATCAATTATACGCTTTTTTATTTTTGGACGACAAGCTTTTTCGCTCCCAAAAATACCCCTGCTTGAATTTGTACAACATAAATTCCCTCTGCAAAATCCTTTGTGTTTACTTCTACCCTTTGTGTTTCTGTGGCTAGGGTAGTGTAGACTACTTTTCCGGTAATGTCAGCGATAGTGACTTGAACTTCTTCGTTGTGACTACCTAAATCGATAGTAAGATGGTCATCGGCCGGATTTGGGAATAGATTAATGGATGAAGCAAAAGAATGATCCACTATTCCTGTGGTCATTGTTTGCCCGGCAAGGATGGGTTGGTTGGGAATGGAGTTGTAAGCGTATTCCATTATCGTAATGGTAACAAAATTGATATTTATCCCTACGCCAAGTTTAATCCAACCATTATAAATATCACTTCCCACTTGTGTTTTCAGCGCGAGGTATTTTCCGTGAATATTACTCCAGGGACCAGTTGGAGGTGCATCTACAAAATGGTTGCCCCTTCCTGGAGCAGTGCAGGGAACGCAATCCTGAAGTGCCCTGGTCAAAATATGTAAATCATTACCCCAATCCAAAGATGAATCAATCAGTGTATTGAATTCATATCCTCCTACGGTGTCCGCAATCCAACTCTGAGCAGTTGAACGTATCTCTGCTGAAAATCCATCTCCAAAGACAAAAACTAACGAATTACATGCTCCGCAACCATTTTGCAATTTTTTTGGTGCCAGGATAAAATCATCAATACCGTCAGCATTCAAGTCAAGTGAATAATTTCCAGAACAAACGTTATTACCGGAGCAATTAAGCAAAATATCCGGAATTATATCCGTATAAACAATCTGGGAATTTGCTGTGCTTAGCGAAAGCATCATGATGATGAAAGCGTAATGCGATTTGAGTAGTTGTTTTTTCATTTGGTTAATTTTTAAAGTTTGACCTGAATTTACTTTCCTTTTATTTTACCACGACAATTTTTTTCGTTCCGATAAATTCCCCTGCTTGAATTTGTACAACATAAATTCCCTCTGCAAAATCCTTTGTGTTTACTTCTACCCTTTGTGTATCTGTGGCCAGGGTAGTGTAGACTACTTTTCCGGAAATGTCAGCAATAGTTACTTGAGTATCTCCGTAATTGGTACCTAAGTCAATGGTGAGATGGTCATCGGCAGGATTTGGGAATAGATTAATGGATGAAGCAAAAGAATGATCCACTATTCCTGTGGTCATTGTTTGCCCGGCAAGGATGGGTTGGTTGGGAATGGAGTTGTATGCGTAATCTTTAATTGTAAAAGATGCAATAGGATAAATATTATTACCGAGAGTACCGAGAACAACTGCAACATTTAATCGAACCCAACAATAATTGGTTTGGCCCCCTGAAACTATTTTAAATCCTAAATACTTATCCGTCCCGCTAGGCCAATTTCCTGGAACCGGTGATGGCCCAATGCCTCCTTGTCTGCGTGCAATCAAAGTCAACTGCCCAGTTGTCCTCCAACTACCATTGGTATCTATCACATCATTCAGATTCATAGCAAGTGGAATTCCTAAAGTGTCCGTTTTGATTGCAATACCATTAAGAGGATATGCCCTTACAAATCCACTTTGGGGAGGGGGGGAGGTTAATTGAGGACCTATGGATGCATCCAATGCTAAAGTAATATCAAAAACACCATCATTATTTAAGTCAAAACTGTCCACTTTGTTACAAGGTTGATTAGAACTGAAGGAAGTACAGGTATTTGAAAAATCCGGATTCACATCTGTATTAACAATTTGTGCATTTGCACTTGCAGAGAACAGCATTGCTGTAACGATGAAAGCAATGCTTAATGGCAGGCAGGCTGAGAATATTTTTAGTAATTGTTTTTTCATTTTGTTCATTTTTTAAAGTTTGAGTTGTATTTATTTTTTGTCCCTGGTACGCATCCCTGCATGAAGCAGGTAAGCTCGCGAACCAAAAATTCAATTTATTTTTCTATAACCAATTTTTTCGTTGCAATAAAATCTCCTGATTGAATTTGTACAACATAAACTCCTTCTGCAAATTCGCTTGTGTTCACTTCTACCCTTTGTGTATCTGTGGCCAGGGTAGTGTAGACTACTTTTCCGGTAATGTCAGCGATATTGACTTGAACTTCTTCGTTGTGACTACCTAAATCGATAGTAAGATGGTTGTCGGCAGGATTTGGAAAGAGATTTATGGACGAAGCAAAAGCATTTTCAATTACGCTTGTGGTCATTGTTTGCCCGGCAAGGATGGGTTGGTTGGGAATGGAATTGTACGCGTATTCCAGTATCCTGATTTTAACAAAATTGGCACTTATCCCTACGCCAAGTTTAATCCAACCATAATAATAATTAGTTCCTATTTGTGTTTTTAAAGCGAGGTATTTCCCGTAAATATTCCTCCAGGGACCGCTTGGGGGCGTATCTTCAAAATGGTGACCCCTTCCTGGAAAAGTAGTGCAAGGAACGCATTCATCAATTGCCCTGGCCAAAACATGAAAATCATTCGTCCAACTCAAAGATGAGTCAATCACGGCATTCAAGGCATATCCTCCTACGGTGTCCGCAATCCAACTATGAGAAGTTGAACTTACCGCCGCTGAATATCCATCGACAGTTATCAAAATTAACGAACTACATGCTCCGCAACTATTTTGAATTTTATCTGGTGTCAGGGTAAAATCAGCAATACCGTCATCATCCAGGTCAAGTACATAATCTCCTGAACAACCGTTACTGGAGGAGCAATCATGCAAACTATCCGGATTCACATCCGTATAAACAATCTGTGCATTTGCAGTGCTTAGCGAAAACATCATGATGATGAAAGCGTAATGTGATTTGCGTAGTTGTTTTTTCATTTGATTAATGTTTAAAGTGTACTTTATCGTTCCATATGTATTTTGTTCAAAGATATAACCAACCGAAGCCGATTGCACTACCTGAAATGGGTAGTTCTCAGGGAGGAGTGCCTGAGCTGTGATGACCCCAAGGGGATGCTTACTGAATAATCATACGACCCGGGCGGGGTCGAACCCTTAACTGAATGCCACTGCCCGGAAATGTAAACAGGCGCCAAGAAGTGCTATAAAGATTTTCCCTTGACTGCCTGAACGGTTTGCAACTTAGTGTGTTTTTGTGTTCGTTATTCCATTGCTTTTAAGCTGTCCAGTTCTTCTCTACGTATCGTTGGAGGCATTATTCCGTTTCTCAATTTCTTCATTGCCAGATGAGCAACAGAAATGGCCTTTTCTTCTGAAGAAAATCCTTGGCTCCCTTCCATTGCAGGAATATTTGACTGATGAATAAGTAATTGGTTGTCTTTATAAATGTCGTAGCCCCAATATTGACCAACCATAAATGTCTTAAAACTATAACTGTCATTTTCGGTATTACTCATGGTGGTGCTACCTTTGGCAGCACTACTACTATCTTCTGTCTTTTGTCCTGTCGAATGACAAGCGGTAAGCAGTATAAACAACGCAAATAACAAGGAATATTTTAGAAGCATATTTATTGAATAATAATTGTTTTACTGACGGTCTGTCCTTTCCCGGCCAGCAATACTATATACACTCCCTTTGGCTGGGCAGATAAATCAATTGAGGGAATCGTTGAATTGGAGTGATAAACCATTTCTCCAGAGCTATTAAAAACCTTAATTCCTGCGATTGAACTATTATCTGAATCTAAAAAGACGAAACCACTACTTGGGTTAGGATAGACTGAAATACTAGATGAATAGTTGGTTTCATCAATCGCAGTAACTGAACAGGTCTCGCAGTATTCCCAGAAAGCGTTAGACCAACCGCCCTCCGAACCTGCACCCATGCCCATGTAACCTTTGTCGCCGATGGAGAAACCCGTTGCTTCCTGTCGTGCCGTTCCACCAAAATCGGCTTTTTGAATCCAGGTATCCGTTGCCTGATCCCATTCCCAAAAATCGCTTTTTAGCGTTCCATCACTTCCCGTTCCAATATATCCTTTTGTGCCAATAGAGAAACCTGCTGCTAATCGTCGTGCGGTACCGCCAAAGTCAGCTTTTCGAATCCAGGTATCTGTTGCCTGATCCCATTCCCAAAAATCTTTAAATGTATTGCCGTTTTGCTCACTACCTGTTCCGATATACCCTTTGGTTCCAATGGAAAAAGCAACAGCCAGGCCTCTTGCCTCGCCTCCAAAGTCCGCCTTTTTTGTCCAGGTATCGGAAGCCTGGTCCCACTCCCAGAAATCCACTGGTGCCTCGAAAGCATTATTAAAACCCATGCCAATATATCCCTTGGTTCCAATGGAGAAGCCAGAAGCAAGGTTTCTTGCAGCTCCTCCAAAGTTTGCCTTTTGAGTCCATGTATTCGTAGATGGGTCATACTCCCAGAAATCGTTTGAAGCACCCTCTTGTCCAGTGCCTGTGCCAATATAGCCTTTGGTTCCGATGGAAAACCCTACTGCACCATAGCGTATTCCTCCCGCAAAATCAGCTTTCTGCGTCCATACATTCGTAACCGGATCCCATTCCCAGAAATCCTGATATTTTACCTGGGTGTCGCCATGGGTAGGTCGGCCCATAATCCCGGTGCCTATATATCCTTTGTTGCCAATAGAAAAACTTACGCTCTGGGCCCTTGCACCCCCCGGGAGGTCAGGTTTCTTTATCCAGCTATCCGCCAAGAGCTGAAGGGAAGAAAGTACTAGTGCCAGTAAAATGTAGTTGGATTTATGGATCATGACCAATTGTTTGTATAGGATAATGAAAAACAGTGCAGTATTTTATTTTTCGACAGCAAATTTTTTCGTGCTGATAAAATCAGTTGCTTGAATATGTACAACATAAATTCCCACTGGTAAATGGCTTGTGTTCACTTCAACCCTTTGTGTATCAGTTGCTTTGGTAGTGTAAACTACTTTTCCAGTAATGTCAGCGATAGTGACTTGAACTTCTTCGTTGTGGCTGCCTAAATCGATAATAAGATGGTTGTCGGCAGGATTAGGAAATAGATGTATGGATGAAGCAAAAGAATTTTCAATTATTCCTGTGGTCATTGTTTGTCCGGCAAGAATAGTTTGATCAGGAATGCTGTTGAATGCATAATCTTTTATTGTGATAGGGAAGCCACTGCTATCCACATCAAGACGGGCCCAACCGTAATAGATACTACCAGAGACTTGAATTTTCAACGCCAGATATTTATCAGCAACATTGCTCCAAATCCCCAAAGGGGTTCCTCTGACATAAAATCCTCCCAAAGGCGAACAAGGACGAGAACTGCATCCCCCTCCTTTGTGAAACAATATCTGACCCGGAGCATTTGTCCAGAGAGGAGATGAGGCGTTAATCAAATCTCCTGAATTCCACTTTGCTGATTGACCATTAATACTGTCAGATACCCAACTCAAGGATGTTGGGCTAATTTTTGAAGTGTCAATCGTGCCAGAACCGCATGCACAAATCAGGCTATCCTGACTCCCATAGAAAGTAAAATCAATTTGTCCATCATTGTTTAAATCAAGGTCGTAATTTTCGGGATATGTTAGTATTGTATCCGGAATAATATCCGTATAAACGATCTGGGCATTTGCAGTGCTAAGCGAAAACAACATCCCGATAGCTATCGGGATGTTGAAAGCGTAAAGCGCTTGAAGTAGTTGTTTTTTCATTTGATTAATTTATAAAGTGTGCTCTGAAATTACCTTCCCTTTATTTTTCGATGACAAGCTTTTTCGCTGTTATAAAACCTGTTGCTTGAATTTGTACAAGATACATTCCCTCCGCAAATTCTTTTGTGTTCACTTCTACCTTGATTCCAGTAAATCCGCCAGGTTTGAATGCAAACGTTGGATATCGTTCCCTTCATAGCCTATTCAAAGGTATACGCTACCCCAGCCGGTTGCACTACCCGAAAAAGGTAGTTTTTGCTCCGGCAGGCTCCTTGCAAGCAGTGTATGGGCTGGCGAATGCCTGAATCTTCCCGAAAGAAATGAACAATTGCGAATAGATGACTGCCAGCTATTATATGGGCCACTTCAATGACAGGCAGGGGTTATAAAATGTTGAACCTGGTTTCGGTGTAGGTGAACCAGGTTCAAATGACAATTAATAGCGTATAACGCTTACTTTATTACTGCTTTAGAAATTTAGCTGCCATATTCCCTCCAGAGGTTTTCACTTTCACGAAATAAATCCCGGTACTAAGCTGGCTCACATTGATGGTTTCGGTGTTTGTCATGGATGTGCTTGCAGTAGCATAAACTAAATTTCCGAGGGAATTGTAAATGGCTATTTCATGCATGGTAAACTGCCCATCAATGGCTGGATCCGCCATAGTGGACGTACTGCTTACTGTCAACTGATCTATTGCAGGGTTGGGGAAAAGTTGCAATATTGAAAGCTTTGCCGCTATTGTTTCTATGCCAACCGCCTCCTGTGAATATTTTATAGTGACATAGTCATTTTTTGTTCCGCTTGCCGAACTTGTGCCCGTTACATACACATTTCCCGAGCCGTCCACTTTGAGTGAAGTCGCGCTTTCATGAAAATTTCCCGGTCCATTATATCTTTCAGTCCATTGCTCAACCCCCTCGGAATTATATTTTATAGTGGCATAGTCACCACCTGTTTCACTCCCCGGACTCGTGCCTGTTACATACACATTCCCCGAGCCGTCCACGGCGAGTGAGGATGCACTGTCATCACTGGTCCCCGGTCCGTTATATCTCGCAACCCATTGCTCATCACCCAATGAATTATATTTTATGGTGGCATAGTCATAACCTTCCGTTCCACTTCCGGCACTTTGTCCTGTTACATACACGTTCCCGGAGCCGTCCACGGCGAGTGATCTTGCAAAATCATCACCAGTTTCCGGTCCGTTATATCTTTTAACCCACTGCTGAACACCCGATGAATTATATTTTATAGTGGCATAGTCATCGCCTGCCGGGCCTCCGGCACTTTGTCCTGTTACATACACATTCCCTGATCCGTCCACAGCAAGTGACCTTCCAAAATCATAGCCGGATGTCGTTCCGTCAAATTTTGCAACCCACTGCCGGTCACCTGCTGAATTATATTTTATGGTGGTATAGTCATAGCTCGTTAAGCCTCCATAACTTCCACCTGTCACATACACATTCCCTGAGCCGTCCAGGGCGAGTGAAGATGCACTATTTTCTGCACCTGCAAGTGGATGAAATCTTACAGTCCATTGCTCAATTCCCGATGGATCATATTTTATAGTGGTATAGGCAGTGCCTGTTACATACACATTTCCCGAGTCGTCCACCGCGAGTGAAGCTGGTTTATCTGAATCAAATGCCGGTATGTTATATCGTGCGACCCATTCCTGGAAGCCTGTTGAATTATATTTTATGGTGGCATACTCATAGCCCATTACGCCGCCCCAACTCCAACCTGTCACATACACATTCCCCGAGCCGTCCACTGCGAGTGAAATTGGTTCATCCAAATCATTTCCCGGCCCGTTATATTTTGCAACCCACTGCTGGGCACCCGATGAATTATATTTTATGGTGGCATAGTCGTAGCCCGTAACGCCGCCCCAACTCTTGCCTGTTACATACGTATTTCCCGATTCGTCCACGGCGAGCGAAGTTGCAAAATCAAAAGCACTTCCTTGGTCGTCATGTCTCGAGACCCACTGCTCTATACCCGTTGAATCATATTTTATGGTGCCAAAATCAGAATATGTTCCGATTCCATCACTCACACCTGTTACAAACACATTCCCCAAGCCGTCCACTGCGAGTGAAACTGGTTCATCCAAATCACTTCCCGGTCCATTATATCTTTCGGTCCATTGCTCAAGCCCCTCGGAATTATATTTTATGGTGGCATAGTCATAGCCTGTTTCGCCACCCCAACTCCTGCCTGTTACATAAAGATTTCCCGAGCCGTCCAATGCAAGTGAATTTGCAGCATCACTTCCATTTCCTGGTCCGTTATACCTTACAGCCCATTGCTCTGTACCCATTGAATTATATTTTATGGTAGCAAAATCAAAGTCGCTAACGCCACCCCGACTCTCACCTGTCACATACACGTTTCCTGAGCCATCCAATGCCAGTGACCTAGGATAATCAAGGGAATTTTCCGGTCCATTATATTTGGCAGCCCATTGCTCAACACCGGTTGAATCATATTTTATGGTAGCATAGTCTCCCCGACTATAACCTGCCACATACACATTCCCCGAGTCGTCCACTATCAGGGAATTTCCAACATCATCTGCAGGCCCAAAGGCGAAATATTCTACTCCCCATTGCTCAACACCTGTTGAATCATATTTTACGGTGACAAAATTATATGCCCCAAACCTTCCACCGCGTCTAAAACTCCCACCTGACACATACACGTTCCCCGACCCGTCCACTGCGAGTGAATTTGCAGCATCATTTTCAGACCCTTCATATCTTGCAGCCCATTGCTCAACACCCGTTGAACTATATTTTATGGTGGCATAGTCACTTCCTGTTCCTAATCCCTCACTCCTGCCTGCCACATACACATTTCCCGAGCCGTCTACTGCCATTACATTTGCGGCATCATCTCCATTTCCCGGTCCGTTGTATCTGGCAACCCATTGTTCAATTCCAGTTGAGTTATATTTTATGGTGGCATAGTCAGAGCCCCCTTGACTTCCCCGGCTTTCACCTGTCACATACACGTTTCCTGAGTCGTCCAATGTAACTGAGCTTGCAAAATCATTGCCATTTCCCGGTCCGTTATATCTTGCAATCCACAGTGTATCACCCGTGGAATTATATTTTATGGTGGTATAGTCAACATCACTTCCGTATTCCCCACTATAGCCTGTCACATACACATTCCCCGAGCCGTCCACGGCGAGTGAGCGTGCATGATCAGCATCACTGTGCGGTGGCCCGTTATATCTTGATGCCCAGTCCTGTGTCACCTGGGCAAAAGAAAACGTTGGAAGAGCAATGTTTGCCACCAGAAATATTACTGATGCGAGTAAAGTAATTTTTGTTTTCATGTTATTTCGTCTTTGTTGTTTTGCCTGCTCTTTCCGATAGCTATCGGGAGGGTTTTCGCTTTCCCCGATTGTTTTCTTAATCAGAAAATTATTTCGTTAAAGGTATAATCAACCTAAGCCAGTTGCACTACCCGAAATGGGTAGTTCTTAAGTAGGAGTGCCTTAACTGTGAGGATCCCGAAGGGATGCCTTCGGCATACCAAAACGGCCCAGGTAGGGTCAAAGCCCTTAACTGAATACCACTGCTGAGAAATGTATACAGGCGCCTAAAAGCTCAAAAGAGATTTTCCTTTGACTTTTGAAATCAGTTCATCACGCGAATGAACATGCAGGATTTCATAGATGTTTTTGACATGGTAGCGGACGGTGTCAACCGAAACGAATAGCTTCTCGCCAATGAGCTTATAGCTCATGCCGTTGAAAATACATTCGAGAATTTCTTTCTGCCGGTCGTTGAGCTGTGATTGCTCTTTAGCCGGTAATGCAGGCCTTTTGCTCCGGAAAACTCCAAGGATTTTATGTGCAATGCTCGGTGTCATGGGCGCTCCCCCGGTAGCTGCTTCACGGATGGCGTCCAGGATGCGCGCAGGTGAAGTGTTTTTTAATAGATAACCTGATGCGCCGGCCGTAATGGACTGAAATATCCGTTCATTGTCATTAAAAACCGTTTGCATGATTATCACCATGTCGGGATGCGTTTGGTTGATTTGTCCTACAGCCTCAATCCCGTTCATGCCCGGAAGGTCTATGTCCATGAGGATGACATCAGGTTTGGCCGATTCCACTTTTCGCATCAGGTTAGAACAATCAGGAAATGCGCCTGTGCATATAATGTCATCCGTGCTGTTAATAAGCTGGAACAGGCTCTCCCGTAACAGCGGATTATCTTCAAAAAGTGCGACTTTGGTCCTCATATCATTTATTGCAGGTGTAAAAGTAGACTATGTTTTGGAGAAGTGACTACCTGTTTTGAGTAGTTAAGCGTCAGGCGTGAGTCGTCAGACGTTTTTAAGTGCTCACGCCTCACGCCTCACGACTCACGTCTCACGTCTCACGCCTCACGCCTCACGTCTCACGCCTCACGCCTCACGCCTCACGCTTCACGTCTCACGTCTCACGCCTCACGTCTCACGCCTCACGTCTCACGCCTCACGTCTCACGCCTCACGCCTCACGTCTCACGCCTCACGTCTCACGTCTCACGCCTCACGTCTCACGCCTCACGTCTTAAGCCTCACGCCTCACGTCTCACGCCTCACGATTCACCAATCACCAATCACCACTCACCACTCACAACTCACATTTATTTACTCAGATTCACCGTGAGGCTAACCTTCGTTCCTTGTCCTGGTGCTGATGTAATGGAAACGATCCCATTCATTTCAGCGGCTCTGGTATTCATGTTTTTCAATCCGTTGCCGCCTGTTATTAAACGGTCTTCATTCATATTGAATCCTACGCCATCATCTTCCACCACTAATGTTAAGGTATGGTTAGTCCGGGAGATGTCCACGTTGACATTTTGGGCGCCGGAATATTTATAAGCATTGTTCAATGCTTCTTTATACACCAGGAAAAATGATCTCCGCTTTTCCATCGAAAGCCTGATATCGTTTAAGCTACCATCCGCCTTGAAATGCA
>JANNSS010000134.1:0-9496 GCA_031402955.1 Saprospiraceae bacterium | reverse complement strand
TCGCTCGTTCAAGTCTTCAGACTTGAATGCAATATATGCTCGTCTCCTGACGAGCGAAACAGTATGTGCACATTGAAGGCCAATAAGAAGTTAATGTGAGCCTTGGCTCTCGTCTGGAGACGAGGTTATATTTGGTTCAAGTCTGAAGACTTGAACGAGCTTCTAAATCAAAACACACCCCTAACCTTCTAACCCTCTAATCTCCTAAACCCATCAACCCATCAACCCATCAACCATCAACCCCTAAGCCCCTCACCTCCTAAGCCCCTTCTTCGTATCTTTAGTCCTATACCTCCCATCAACCCTATGCCTACACGCATTTTATCCATTCCTTCTGCTTGCCTGATATTCATCGCACTTTCATTACCATTGACGGCCCAGGTATCCAATCCGGAGGCTATTAAGAAGTTGATCAGCAAGTACAAAACAGATGCACGAGGTCCTTACCTGGATATACGATGGTTTTGTAAGGATGGCACAACCCGCACAGCGCGTGATCCGTGTCCTGGTGAGAAGCAAGGTTATCAACACGCCAGGTATAAAGACGAAGTCAAAAGGCTAGCTGAAAAGGAACATATCTTTCTGGGACAGATATTGGCCTCTACTCCTCATGAGGATTTTTGGGATAGAGACAAGGCCCAGTCGCGGCTCAGGCAGTATCAGCTCGAACTCTATCTCCGCAATGTGGATCATGGGTGGGTAAACCAACGTGCGCAATTCTATCGCGGGGCCGTGCAGGTGGAAGATGAGAATGAATGGGGTATTGAGTTTTATCAATGGCTGCTGGCGGATGCAGATAAGATTGCCACTCATTATTTTTTAATCAGGCAGAGTGCTAAGGATATCCCGCATCATGCAGAGAATAACAACACACAGCTTGTTCGCGCCCTCTCCAGCGAGATCTCCGAAGCGTATCCAGCCTTCCAGGATTTGCGGATTAAGATCCATGGCCTTCCGGATGCAAAACTGATCCAGCAGGTGCAGCAGTTCCAGCAGCGTGAGAAGAATAAAATTCCAGTCGATTTGAATGCAAAGTTTGATGCATTGATCAGTGGCCTGAAAATCATGTATCGGCCTTTCGATGTCAGTGATTTCATAGTCCATCGCAAAAAGCTGCCGCTGGGAATGGAAGCAGATAATATCATGCTGAAATTCGTAACCCAATATCCCGGGTTAACTACTCCCGCAGCGCGATGCCAGCTCATGAGTCAGACAGCGCTTCAACTGCGCAGGCAAATCGTAACCCCCATGAAGGGCAATGCACGTCTGGCACTGATTGATATTTCGAACAAATTAGAGAGCCTGATCAACCAGGAAATATCCCAATGGAAACCAACTTCATTGAAGGAGCTGCTTGCGCAGGTATATTGTCTCTCAGAAGCTGCCGCAGGATTTGGATTTCTCGAATTGTGGGAATGGGATCAATTGCGCAAGGCCATGGAAATGCCTTCTGGTAAATCGATGACCTTGCAAAAGCTGAGTGAATTCAGCGACGCGGGTCGTCAGATAGCAGAGTGGGGGGCTGGTATGGTTCGGGCAAATTATTTTCCGGTCATTAATCTATACAATGACTTTGAGCCTTTGGCCATTGGGTTTTTTGATGACAGGGTGCGATCTTCCGTGCTGTTGCATCTGGGCCTCGCCGTGAGCCGTTTGGGCGATGAGTTTGCGCAGGAAGCTGATTTTTCAAATGAGGTATTAGCGATCCCGGACCAGTCTTCTATCCGTGGACTCAATCCGGGTTATGCCGTTGGACAGTTGATCGTGGTGACGGAATCATCAAGGGATATAGTTCTTTCTCCTGACAAAATCTATGTCTTTTATCAGGCACCGGAGAATCTCAAACCAGTTGCCGGTATCGCCACCGTCACAGAAGGTAATATGGTTTCCCATGTTCAATTGTTGGCCAGAAACCTGGGCATTCCTAATGCAGTCGTCTCCAAAGAGAATATGGAAGCTATACGAGCTTTTCACCTCCTTGATGTTTTCTATGCGGTATCTAACAAAGGCACTGTGATCATCAAGCCGTGGTTTACGATGGCTCCATGGGAATTTGAACTCTTTAAAAAGAAGAAAGAGAGAGAACAAAAAATATCGGTTCCCGTGGATCGGATTTTATTGGACAATCCAGCTATACTGAATCTCCGTCAGGTGGATGCCACACTATCAGGAAAAGTGTGTGGCCCCAAGGCAGCTAATCTTGGGCAGTTGAAGAAAATGTTTCCCGATAATGTTGTGGAAGGAATAGTTCTTCCATTCTCTATTTTCAGACAGCATATGGACCAGGCGATTCCAGGGCAACAAACCACATACTGGAATATGATGTACGGCACCTTTAAGGAAGGAGAGCGGATGCGAAGTGGTGGTGCTTCAGAATCGGAAATAGAAGTGTTTCTTCTGCATGGACTTGATTCTTTGCGCACATTGATTAAAAAGATGCCTTTGCTTCCTTCATTTAAAAGTGAAATGCAGCAACAATTCCTTGCTGCATTCGGTCAGCCCTTGGGCAAGGTGCCTGTCTTTGTGCGAAGTGACACCAACATGGAAGACCTCAAAGACTTTACTGGTGCTGGACTTAATCTCACGGTATTCAATGTCGTTGATGTTGAAAAGATATATCAGGGGATTCGTGATGTTTGGGCTTCTCCTTATACCGAGCGAAGTTTCAAATGGAGACAACGCTATCTCAACAATCCTGAAAATGTATTTCCATCCATTGTGATCATTCCAAGCGTCGATGCGGATCATTCAGGCGTGATGATTACCAAGGGCGTTACAACAGGAAGTGAGAAAGACATTACAGTTGCTTTCAATCATGGTGTGGGTGGCGCCGTGGATGGTCAGGCAGCGGAATCATGGTTGCTGAATGCCAATGGTACGGATTTACTGCTCACACCAGCGAGAGAGTCATCTTACCTTTCTATACCTGCTACCGGCGGTAGTCTTCGCAGGCCTGCAACTTTTGAGAATAGAATTCTTTCACCCGACCATCTTAAAGCGCTGAGGACACTCTCTGCCCGGATACTTAAGGAATTGCCAAACGCACCTGGCATCAGCACGTCGGGTCCATTTGATATGGAGTTGGGTTTTAAGGATAATAAGATGTGGCTTTTCCAGGTTCGTCCCTTTGTAGAAAATAAACAGGCTGCCGCATCGGTGTACTTACAGTTTATAACTCCTGCGTTTAATGGCGAGCAATCTGTTTCACTTGATATGACGATATAAGCATGGTATTACGAAACATTGCACTGACGTTCATCTTGATTTGCCTTTTTACCACTGGTGCGCCATCCTATCCGATTGATGCGTATCAACTCACCAACATCCGCCGGCTTGATTATCTCCAGCAGGTGGTCTATGGAGAAATAAAGGGAAGCTTTCCAGTGCCGGGCGCGATGAAATCCATCAACGATATCTGCCTTAATCTGATGAATCCGATGGGAGATAGTCTCTACGACATCCCACCTCCTGATCCGGCTTTACAGAAGGAGTTGAATAGTTTGTTTCCGGGGCTCAATCAAAATTATAGTGTGGCGTTGCTCGATATTACGGTTGGAAGACCTGCGCGATATGCAGGGCGTAAAGAGACAGCAGGATACCAGCCCGGTAGTGTCGGTAAGCTTGCTGTTTTGTTAGCTGTTTTTGCAGAGTTGGCTAAAATTTATCCCGACTCGTTTGCTATGCGGCAGGAATTGCTGTGTACAAAGGAAGTGCGGGGAGGTGTGTGGGCGCTGACGGATGAACATACGGTTTCCATATTCAATACACAAACACAGATACTTAAGAAGAGGCAGGTGCAGGCGAATGATGTGTTCCTGCTCTACGAATGGCTTGATTATATGATGTCGGTCAGCAACAATGGCGCTGCAGCTGTATGCTGGCGGGAAGCTATTCTGATGCGTGTATTTGGGAAAGACTATCCGGATCTGACAGAAGCAAAGGCTGAAGAATATTTTAAAGTAACACCTAAATCCGAGTTATCTGAACTGGCCATTAATGTAGTCAATGAACCATTACGTGCGTTGGGCATCGCTCATGATGAGTGGCGATTGGGCACAATGTTTACGAATGGCGCATCCAATCGTATTCCACCGAAAGGGGGAAGTATTGGGACGCCGCTGGGGTTGATGAAGTTTTTGATCCACTTGGAGCGCGGCCTTGCCGTGGATGAGGAGAGCAGCCTCGAAATGAAAAGATTGTTTTACATGACGGACCGACGCATCCGGTATGCGTCAGCACCGGCCTTGCGTAACGCAGCCGTCTATTTCAAATCAGGAAGCTTGTATAAATGCCGCCCGGAGGAAGGGTATTCCTGCGCAAAATATAAAGGCAATGTAGATAATTTCATGAACAGTGTCGCCATCATCGAACATCCCGATGGTACGACCTACATGGTAGCACTCATGTCCAATGTGCGCAAGAAAAACAGCGCGAATGACCATATGGCCCTGGCTGCAGCCATTGATAAAAAGGTGCGGGGTTTGTAATTTAGGTTTTCGCGCAACGCCGCAACGCCGCAAAGAAAAATAACTTTAAAGTTTCTCGCTCAACGCCGCAGATCGAAGATCCCGCCAAATGACTTGTCGTTTGTAGCGGGAGACGCAGAAGAATTTACATTTAAGGTTTCTCGCGCAACGCCGCAGAGACACACTAAATATTCATTGATCTCACGCTCTCACGCTCTCACGTTCTCACTCTCTTACCTCTCACTCTCTCACTCTCTTACACCTGAGCCAGAATCTTTTTCGCATACAAACTGATCCTTGGATTTTCATCTTTAGCAGCCAGGTGCAGTAACGGCGTATATTTTTCCTTAGCGATGGCTTCTATCAAGGAGAGGACAGCCAACTTAACAAGATCATCATCACCTTTCAGTAAGTGCTCAAAGCTTGATTGCTTGGTAAGTATTTCAAGGTCCAGCCTGGCCAGTACTTCATCAGACATTGTTTCCAATGTGGCTGTTTCCACGATTGGGATGACTATCTTTTTCAAGGCTGGCTCCAGGATATTATCGAGCAATTCCACGGTATTCATGCGGACGGCCGGATCTTTATGATGGAGCTCCTTGAATAAAGGTAGGATGACATTCGGTGGATAAGCCAGGCCGATGACCCAAAAAATATGTTCGAGGATTGTGTTGCGTCTCCGTTCCAGTAACTCTGTCAATTCCTTCAGTGCCATGCTGATCTTCGGATCCTCCTTGTATCTCTCCAGATTGTGTTGCGCTGTATAACTTAAGACAAGGGTGTCTTTGTAGAGGTCAATGTCCATGGTGATGATGGGTATCAGACGCTTCCAGCCAATGGTGAGATGCGGGAACCTCGCTTTAATAATATGAAGAGACTCAAGCGCTTCCATTTTCACTGTCGGATCCTCATGTTTAACCAGCTCAAAAAGGTAATCAACAGCTTGCTGTGTTTCCATTGATTCTGCCAGCGAAGGCAATTGAATCAGCAGATCTGTTTTTGTCTCCGGGGCAAGACTCACCTCTTCCAATTGTGGAATTAATTCTGAAGGTTCATATCTGGACAATGCTTTTCTGGCGGTGGACCTTGTGGATTTATTTGGAAGAAATGAAAGTAATGTTTTGATAAAGCATTGTGCATGGCTACTACCTGCAGAGAGAATAGCCTGTTTGACAATAGTTGGATTGGCGTCTTTCATATAGTCTTCCAATACGGGATAGAAAGCAGAAAGTTTTCCATAGCCGATGGTACGTGCGATCATGATCTTGATCGCCTGCAGATCTTTAGGATCATTCAGCTTTTTCGATTGATCTATTTTCTCCTGTAGCCGATCTTTAAGGTTAAAGATTTCCTGCATGTCCGGGTTATCGCATGCTTCGGTTGCAAGGCCTACGAGCGCTGCACCGCTGACAGCCGGATCTTCATCCTGCAGATAGGCATTGATCACATCTACCCGGTTTTGTCTGGTCTGAGCGAGCAAGGTTGAAAAAGCTCTTGATCTTACTTCATCGTCAGGATCTTTTAATAAAGGCTCAATCAGCCTGGTGATAGTATGGTCAGTAGAATAGTAGAGGCAACGTAATGCAGCCTGTCGTACTGCCGGAGATTCATGGTTCAGCAAAGGAATCGTATCGGGCATCAACCTGGCATCCTTGCTCTCTTCAATTCTGGCCAGCAGGTATAGAATTTGTTTTGTCGTACCTGTCTGGAGTGTACGACGGATTCCACCGATCACCGAAGTGGCTGTATGACGAAATTCCTTTTTTACGGAAGGCTGCCTGGTCATACCTGCCCGTGCTTCAAAAGCAAGAACATATTCCTTACGCAAGCGAATGGCGAAGTATATCCACAGGAAAATGAGCAACAGGATCATAGCGCAAACCGCGCGGACGGAAAGATTCAGCCCATTGACCAGGAAGATGAGGATGATGCCTCCGATGCCTGTGGCTGTCGTATCGACAAAGACATCAATAAAGGTTTTCGCCTGGCTCTTGATCGCCATAGGGATAGGCAGGATGAGTAATTCCGTTACCGCTTTATTAATCGATTGCTTCAACGATATATCCAGGACTTTGAGGCTTGTTCCGGCCCAAAGTAGCGGTGTATAAAGTACCGCTGCCGCGCCGGCAAAGAGAACGGCTGGTGAGACAAACAGGCTTCTGCCGACACCAAGGGCGGCCAGTACACGCTGTGTGACCAGCAATTGGACACCAAGGGAGACCACATTGGCAGTGGAAAACCAAAATCCAAAAAAAGCTGTGAGTTTTTCAGGGTCCTGTATCCTTTGTGACGCAATGGAGCTAAACTGGAATTCGATTAATTTACTGACCACTACACTGATCCCCATGATCAGGGCGAGAAAGGTCAGATGTTTTGAATTGCGAATCAGCCGAAGCGGATACTCATGAAGGGTTTTGGTCTGGCGACTCTGTACGGTTCGGTTAAATTCAGGCACGAAGGTTAGCCAGATCCTTTGATTGATCGTCATCCCCACCATGAGCATTGCGGAGGCCACAAACAAAATATTTTTACCATCCATCAGCGGCGCAAGTGCAGAAGTGATATATCCTCCGCTGATGCCACCGGCGATTGCACCTGCTCCGATGATGCCGAAAAGTCTTTTAGCTTCCAGCGAACTGAAGACGAGATTGCCCAGCAGCCAGAATTGGGAGGTAGTGATCAGGCCAAACAAAGCCACGCCGATGTAAAAGGCATAACTCATCCAACCTCTAAAGAGATCGAGATGCAGGAGTACGGCAAAGGTCAGGAGGCTAAAAATGGAGATCATGTAAGTGCGCTTCATGATGATCCCTAATGGCATTCGGTTTAACAACCTTGAATAGCCTGTGGCGACAGCAAGCGCTGTCAGCGCTACTAATAAAAAGACGAGTGGTAGTTTGTCAATACCGGCCGTGGAGAGGAATTGGGCATTGACGACGGGCTTGACGATCCAGAGGCATTGGATCAGCAGGAAGACATTGAACTGCATGAGCAATACACGTCTGAATTCACCCACACGGATGTCAAACATCCGAAGGAAGAAGTCTTTTCCCTTCGACAGCAGTGCTTCAAACATATGCGGCTGCTAATCTACCCCTTTAGGGCCAAGACATTATCGATTTTCAACATTAAATCGCGAAGGATCTTTTCGCCGTTGCTATCCTGGGCCAGGGCAACAACAATATAGCGGCGGGTCTTGTCCCAGACCAGTGCTGAATCAGCGTGCCAGTTTTCCCAGGTGCCGGACTTGCGGTATACCTTGGCTGTTGGCGCTACCCGATCCAGTACGGAGACGAATTTATGGTGAAGCTGAGGGTCAACCAGCATCTGAAGCATGTCTTTTGACCTGTCTTCATTGACCAACTGACCGAAAGCGAGCATGTAATAATATTTGCAGACCTGCATGACGGAAGCTGCATGGCTAAGACCCTTGATCGGATCGCCTACACGGGTACCACCGCCGCCATATGGCTTGCCTACCCAAAGGCCACCGCCATTCTTTTTGTCATATAGGTTATAGCAAGGATCCTGAAGCACTTTTGAGATATAGTCAATTCCAACCCGGTTGAACATGCGGCTGGCAGCTTCATTACTGCTCTTGGCAATCATCATCCGCATATCTGCTTTTACTTCGGGCGTTTCTTTTATTTTGCCGGTTGCAATAGCATCTTCAGAGGCAAGGAGAATGGCAATCTTCGGCAGACTAGCCGCATACACCATATTATTAGGATTGATCGCTGCAAAACGTGAATGCATCGGATCCTGCATATCCACAATGCCAATGCTCAGTGTTTTATTCTTTGAAAGCTCGACCCATCTTTTATCCGATCTCAGGATCCCTTCGAGTGCTTGTTGAAGTTCCGCATCCTGTAATTGCTCCATAGGGATAATAGCCTCGGTCGGCACATCCAGTGGTAAGGTGTTGATATCCAGTGCTGATGCTACGACGACTTCTTCTACGATATTAGCTGAGAAATCAGTAAGGATGTTTGAGTTAGCTGAACTCCAGGAAGTCAGCGTAAAGAAGAAAATAATAAGGACTGAACTCAGAGAGTATAGGATGGAGAAACCGGCTATTTTCTTCATTCGGGAAATTTAAATTTGTGTGAACTATGTAAATCTAACTTGTAATTGTGTAAAGTTAGTGCCCAAGGCCAGAATAATTACCCCGATTTGCAGCTCATTAACACCCTTTGGCCCATAATCGCCTGTTTTTGGGGTGGAAAACCCTATAAAATTTTGCTAACACCCCGGGTTTTCCCTGATATGTTTAGCTTTCAGCTGTCAGCTCTCAGCTTTCAGTCGGGTACCTGCTATCAGCTGCCAGTGTTCTTTAATTGCCCCGGCTTTCAAGCCGGGGTGCTAGTGGAGTGAATGTTTTGGGCTTTAGCCAAAAGAAAAATCCTTCTTGTGGCTAAAGCCGAATCTCTTGTGCTCTTGCAACCCCCGGCTAAAGCCGAGGGCAATTGACAATTATACTCTGCGGGGCAACAGCTTCTCCGAGTTGATGGCTTCTCAGCTTCAGCCTTCGCCTTTTTTTAGTGGGGGTTAAAACCCCACTTTACAAAATCGGTCGTGCCTACGGCACTTGGTTCGATGATTTGTTATCATCGATCTTTTTAACATTAATTGATGTTGCATGCTTTTGGGTCTCTTCCGCCCTTTTGGCTTCTCACGTTCTCACGCGCTACCTGCTGGCTGACAAAATCCTCAATCGATGTAAGGGGCACATTAAACTCTTTTTGCTCAGGCGAAATCGTGTACGTTTGATCTGTTTCATCCGCAATAATACTAAGTGTCATTATTCTCGCAATGCCGGGATGAATCGGCTTCATAATTTTTGACATGACTTTTAAAAATCCGATGCCCAGGTGGGTAAATTTTAGTTTTTTATTGGCCAGTCGCCCATAGAGTTTCGCGATCTCATTTTTAGACATATTGTCCGGACCGCCAAACTCAATCACCCTGTTTTGGGTGGAGGGATTTTCAAGTGCCATTTTTATAAAAGAGCCGATGTCTGCTACAGAAAC